>JBAWYO010000023.1:0-14612 GCA_037143495.1 Candidatus Omnitrophota bacterium
CGTAAATACGGTTCCTTGTCCCTCTTCGGATTCAAATGAAATAGTACCGCCATGTTTTAAAACGATCGACTGGCAGATCGCGAGGCCAAGACCGACCCCTTTGCCGACATCTTTGGTGGTGAAGAACGGGTCAAAGACCTTCGAAGCGATCTCTTTCGGAATTCCGGGACCGTCATCGCTGAGACAGACGTTAACCAAGCCGCCGTGGCGGGAAAAAGTGATCTCGATCGTGCCGCTTTTTTTGGTATTTTTGATCGCGTCCCGGGCGTTCAGGATGATATTCGTAAAGACCTGCTCAAGCTCGTTATGGTTACCCATGACCAGGTACTCAGCCTTCTCTTCCCGGGAGACGATCGTGATATTATCCTGCTCGAGCTGATACCCGATAAACGATATGACCGTCTTCAACACTGAGGAGAGGCAGACCCGGGAGACCTCGGTCGTCTCAAGCGGCTTACGCGCGTAGGTCATCATCTTCTGGACGATGGTGCGACAGCGCTTCGTCGCCTCCTCGATGAGCTGGAGCGATTCGCGGTCGAGTTCGTCGGTTATGGTCTCGGAGGTGAGGAGCATCTGGACATTGGTCAATACGGCGGTCAACGGGTTATTGATCTCGTGAGCAACCCCGCCGGCAAGCGTACCGACCGTCGCGAGCTTCTCCGCCTGGACGAGCTGCTTCTGGACATCAACGAGTTCCTTCGTGCGCTGCCTGACCTGCTCCTCAATGTTCTCGTAGAGCAGCGAATTCGAGATAGCGATCGTCGCCTGGCTCTTCATCGTCGTCAAAAACTGGAACTCGGCGCCGCTATACCGGCGCAGGTTCGCCTTTTTACCAAGATTGATATAGCCGAGCATCTTGTCGTTGAGAACCAGCGGAATGACGATGACCGCGCCGGTACGGCTGAAATAATCGGTCGCCGCGCTCTTGACAAAGGTGTAGGCCGGGTCGATATCAACGAATTCCCGGTGAGCTACCTTATTGTGCTTCGTCAGCCATAGGAGGAACTTATATTCGAGGCTTAATGACGTAATGTCGGGCTTCCCCCCGTTCCCGGGCAGGGTCTTGTTGAGTAATTTAAATGACCGCTGAGATTCGTTATAAATAAAGATATCGAGCAATTGCGGATAGAAGGTATCCGCGATCGTGGTGTCAATGCGGTGAATCAGCTGATTCAAACCTTTCAGGTGGACGAGGTCCTCGATGAAGCGGTTCGATATCTCGTCGAGATTAGCGCGCTGGCGTTGGAAATAACGGTCGATACGCGGCTGGATCCCGCGCAGGTAGGTCGCTATTAAGAGGAAGCTGATGACCCAGAATTCGATCTGGATAGCCGCTGATTGCTGTAGATACGGCAGGAAGACGCGGTTTAAGACCAGCATCGGTATGATGATGAAAGATGAGGTCAAGAGCCACATCGCGGTCTTATGGAAGGCGGTCTCAATATCAAACGTTTTGTAACGCACGATCGAGTACCCGACGAGCACGACGTAAATGAATATCGGGATATACCCGAAAGGATAAACCGCTATATTAACGAACTTCGGGATAAAATCGACCGAGGCGGTCGAGGCGATAAGCGTCGCGACGATGATCATCCCGATCTGCGCTTTCTTGACCGGGATCGTCTCCCGTCGGTACGCCCGGTAGAAGGTCGTCAGCCCCGTAAGGAACTGGCCGATATAGATCGCGATGAAGATCAACGCCCAGGGTGTATAGGCGGGATAGAGCCCCCAGTAAAACTTCTGCATACAGCGGATATCGATTATATAGGGCGTGGTGTTGGCGAGAATGTAAAAAACGAACGGAACCGCGTAGTTAAGCCCTATCAGGAATTTGCGGCGGTGCGCTTCGCCGGCCCAGGCGATGGCCAGCAGGCTGAAGCTCGGCATGATATTCGAAACGCCCAAAAAGGTGAAGTGACGGTACCAAAAGAACGCGACCTCGGAGGTCCGCGACATATAGACAAAACCAACCGAAAAGGCCCATAAACCGACGGTGAAGCACTGCAGGAAGAAGGCGATATTAATAATGGAACGTTTATTCTGCTGGAGGACGATAAAGCCGATGGAAAAAATGAGAAGCCCTACCGCCATTGACGGTATTGAGTGCGGATTAAAGAAGTAATTTGACGCGCTAAGGATGTGGGCGTTCATGGACCTTGCGTTTTAACGTTTCAAGCAGTTGCTGGTTGACGAGCCGGTGCCCCCAGTAAAAATCGGCGACTTCGAACCCATGCTTCTTCCCCATGCTCCTGATATCTTCCATCTTCTCAAGGGTGATATTACCCCTGCCGAAGCTGAAATTCTCGTAACGTTTCTCCAGCGCAAGGATGATCGCTTCGGCGAAACAACCGTAGATCGCGTTCGTCGCGGGAAGCCCCGCGTCAACCGGGAAATTGATCTGCGTCGGCGTTGTCGCCAAACCGCCTGAGAATATCAGGATATCCTCCCGCGTCACGGGAGCATACGAGACATTCTTCGGATAGCCGACATCGCAGATGATAGCGCCCGGTTTAAACCATGACGCGTCAAGTATTGACGCTGTCGAACTTGCCGCCGTAATAACGATATCGGCGTTCTGCACCGCGGCGCGGTTGTCGGTCGTCGCTACTACGCTCGCGGCGCGGCGCTTGACGAGCTCATCGCGCATCTTTTTTAAATTCTCCTTGGTCCGGCCGGTGATCGTCACCTGCTTTGTTTTGTCCACGAAAGTACGGGCGCAAGCACTACCGATGTCGCCAGTGCCCCCGATGATCGCTACATTCGATGCCGCCAGATCAAGCTCCAGCAACCGCGCAGCTTTCATGACCCCGTCGACCGCCATGACCGCGGCAAAGGTATTGCCGGTTGTCACCGCGACATCGACCTCGGCGGAAATCTCACGCCCGATGCGCTCGGCGACAATCGAGGTAAATCCTCCCAGCGTGACGACGCCCACGCCATGCTTCTCGGCGATCTTACAAGCGCGCACGACCTTCGAGAATATCGCCCACATGTCCTTCTCGATCATATCGGGGACAAAGGTCGCCACGATAAAACAACCGTTGGTCGTATCGCCCGTTTTTGATACATATTTATCAATATCATAGAGCTTGAATGACGGCGTCAGGTGGAATATCTGGCCGAGAAACTCGCGTGAGGGTAGGCTCACCCCGGGGTTGAGCATCTTGAAGCAATTTTCGAGGTGTGTATAGTTGTAAAAATGACCGATCACACCGAAACCCGCAATCTTGTCAGGAACACCCTGGCGGGAGCTCTGGTATTTGGTCGATATCAGGTGGCGTTCCATCGCCTCGAGGATCGCCTCGAAATTCCTGGTCAGGAGCTTCGTAACAAAATTGTCCGCGAATTCGCCGATCGCCGGTATCCCGACCTTAAGATAAACATCGACCGAAACGTCGGTTCCGTTCGGATGCTGTCCGAATGTCCACACTCCCCTGAAAACCTGCAGATCCCCCTCGACAGCGTTAAAAAGAATCTTATTGTTCGCCAGATCGAGCGTATCTTCCTCGACCCACCGTATGGGAACCTTATCAACCATGACCGACCAGCTTGTTCGCATCCGGTTACGTGATTTTTCAAGAACCGTGACCTCCTTAACGGTCGGCACAAAATCGGGGAAATCTTTGACGCGGGTGATGAGCCTGACGACGCGCCAGAGTTCTGATGGTATGACCCGTGATATGTGTATGTGGAAGAGTCCGTCAACCGGCATAGATCATCTCCTTGACAGCGTTCTGGATCCTCACTGTTCCCTCCTGTAAATAGACGTCGTCAACCGTCTCCTCAAACTCTTGTAATAAGAACTGCGGCTTGCCGATACGAACGGTAATCTCCCCGAAGAACTTCGGAAAAAAAGCACCTACAGGAAACGCTTGGTACGCGCCGGTGATCGCGCAGGGCACGATGGGCCTGCCGGTCTTGAGCGCCAGAAGCGCCGCGCCGCGGCGAAACTCGGTGAGCTTACCATCGTGAGTGCGACGCCCTTCAGGAAAAAGCCCGACATTCTTATTCTGGCGCAAAAGTTCTGTTAAGGGTTCCGCGGCACGACCGACCGGCAATGAACTCGTTTTTTTCATGAACCAATATATAAGAGGCACTTTGTAGAGATCGCGCTGCGCTATCCAGTAGACCCGCCGGCGCACCGCGACGCCCACCAGGAACGGATCCAGGTAACTGGTGTGATTCGCGACAACGATAAAATTCGTCTTCTCAGGCAGATTACCAAGCCCTTCGACCTTGAACCGGAAGAGGCCTTTGACGAGTACGATGGAAAGTAACTTGAATAGACGGTACCACATCCCTATTTTTTCACCGCTCTATCAGCGCCAGCCCGTTCCTTGAGCCAGGTCTCCTGCCTTTTTTCTACGAGACAATAGAGTGTTGACGCGGTCGTCCGAAGGAATTTAAGAGCTTCCTCGAAAGTAAGCAACCCGGACATAATCCCCTCCTGTTTGAGCTTTTAAGCCACCAGGAATTAGGAAATAAAAAATTTGATTAAATTTAAGCAATACCGAATGGATTTAATTATATCTAATGAGGAATGAGATGTCAAGCCTTTAGGCGCTTTTTAAGCAGGTCTCGTGAATTCTGAAATATCTGCTTGATTTCGGTGGGTTTTAGTCCAAGCTTTCTGAGGAAAGTAACTGCCTTTTTATCACTCGTAATATCGGTATCGGTATGCGTGTCCGTATCAAGGACTAATTTAACGCCAGTCTTGCGCGACATCCTGATAACCTCTTTATTGGTCACGCCGTGGCTCTTCCGGGTCGTTATCTCCATATAAACACCCTTCTTCAGGGCAAGAAGCGCGTCCGCTTCGGTCAGGTGACCCGGATGCGCGATAATATCGGCACCCGCCTCGATCGCTTTGCGGTTTGTCCCGGGCAGGACCGGCTCCATAACCGTCTCGCCATGAACGATAACGATCTGTGCTCCGCTCTTTCTGGCTAATTTGACCAGGCGGCTGATCTCTTCAAGCGGCGGATGAGATATCTCGACACCGGCCAGCACTTTGATCTTCCAGTATTTATTGAGCTGTTTCGCGGCTTTAATGATGCGCGGCAATACGAAATCAATATTGGAGCTGTCAACGTGATCAGTGATCGCAATCGCTTCGTAGCCGGCCACAAAAGCGCGGCGAACGAGTTCACTCGGGATCAACTCGCCATCACTGAAGATCGTATGTGTATGAAAATCTATCATCGGTCCACCTTTTTGTAAATTAAACGCCCCTGGCCAGAGTTGAACTGGCGACCCCAGGTTTAGGAAACCTGTGCTCTATCCATCTGAGCTACGGGGGCAAGTAACTTTATCACCAACTATACCAAATTCCGCGGTGAACGTAAAGAGGGATTTGCGAATAGTACCAGAGACCCTAGCGGACCGCTCTTTAAACTGTCCCCTTATTTTGGGCGGGTACTGTCATATGTTTTATAAATTGCTTATCGCCCTTCGTTGCATATCCAATCAATAACATACCGATTATTGATATGAGGAGCAATAGCATAACTATCCCAACTATTAGCGTCATAAGCTTTTTTGCCATTATTCCCTTCCCGTCATTTTTTTGGGTCATGTAGACGTCCTATTTTGGTGCAACCTGCATATTTAAATCTAACCTATTTTAAACGCCTTGTCCAGTTTTTCTTCGTAAACGTGGAATCTTGGTCGATACAAAAATAAAGCAGGCACGAACGACTTCTGTCCATGCCTGCTTCTAAAAGTAGCGTCCTTCTATTTCCTTACGGCTTGTTCTCGGCAGCTACTACCGAGGGCGTAGCGTCGTGGATCTTCACCCAGGCGCCATTGCTGTACTCGAAGAGCCCTTGGCCCGCAAATCCTGACACGATGCCGCCGCCGCTATCAGCCGCCATGACTGATGGGACGATATTGTGGATCTTGGTCCATGAGCCGTTATAGATGAAGAGTCCCGCATTCGCAAAAGTAGCTGCTACACCGCCGGAACTTAACGCCGCCAGGGACGACGGGCACTGGTCATGGAGCTTTACCCAACCCGCTGCGGGAATCGGGGTCGAATTACCCTGGTCGACCCAATTAATGAGGGCTAACACATCAATCGGCGTCACCTGCCCATCACCGTTGATATCGCTGCGCATCACTTGATCGGGAGTAAGCCCTGAAGTATTATTGTTGATGTAGTTGATCAACATAAGGACATCGATCGGCGTGATCTTGGTATCACCGTTAATATCTCCATTCCCCCGGCTATATCTAAAGAGACCTGCCCCGGGAAAACCGGCGAAGATAACGCCAGTCGGCCCCGCTGAGATAACCGACGGAGTGAGATCGTGCAGCTTCGTCCACGTGGTATCGCGATATCTGAAGAGTCCCGCTCCCGCGAATCCCGCTATCGCGGCACCGGTACCATCGGTCACCAGGATGTCAGGTGAAAGCGAATGGAGTTTATTCCAAACGCTGTTGCGATAATAAAAGAATCCCGCTCCCGAAAACCCCGCATATATGTTATCGATAGTATCGGCAGCCACGACCGCCGGCACCGCTTCATGTATCTTCAGCCAAGCGCTGTCACTATAGATGAAAAGACCATGGTCCGGAAAACCCACTATCATGCCCAGATCGCGAACTGTCCTGATGAGTGAAGGGTTTGTGTGGCGGATCTTGACCCACAAGTTCCCATCATAGAGAAAGAGACCGGCTCCGGGAAAACCAGCGACCGCGGCGCATACGTTGATCGGGTATGGGGCGTATATGGTCTGCACCACCTGCCCCGCCTCATCGAGCGCTTCAACGGCCACGGTGTAGGCACCGGCCGCTGAGAGCCACGTCTTTGAGAGCGTTACGGCAACGCCAGGCGCGATCGTTGTTCCATAGGTTTGGGAGGCCGTTAATGTAAGCTCCTCGATGCTGGTGCCGGTCGTTTCGCGGGAGAGTGTAAATCTGACGGACGCGTCCCGGGCGAAGACGTCATTGTTTTTGACAACGGCGCTCAGCGTGACGCTCTGATTGGGGAAGAATTGTGTTTTATAATGATATTCGGTGATAACGAGGTTTGAGGCTGCGAATGCTATCGCAGGCACACAACAACATACCACGAGAAATGCGGATACAACGGTAGAACTCTTGAGTTTGCGCGTCAGGATGATCATATCTTATTGTAGCGCAAATACTTATAGATGTCAAGTAATTACTTTTGCAGAATAATCAACTACTCAAAGATCTTCTTAAACGCTTCAGCAAAATGCTCCTTAGCCATAACCGGATCAAAAAAGACATCGATGCCGGCCTTCCCCCACTCCCGCTTCGGATATACATCTTCGCGAGATCCCGCATTTGCCGATTCCGCTCCTGAATCAAAATAGGCGACTATGGTTGTCTGCGCGTTCCTGCTCTTGCGGGTCTCCTGGATCAGTACGCCCGGTTTCTGGTGAACGGTCTGAAGGTGAATGATGATCCCACCGTAGCGGTACTTCCGCGCCTTTTGAATAAAAAGATCTTCTTTATCGACTGCTTCGAGAATGCCATCCCTGGCAGAAACCGCCTTCCTGACAATACTGATGAGCCCTGAATCATCGCTCAGGAGCAGGACCCTGAACTTCAGGAGAAAATCTATTTTTACGAGCAGGTCATGGACTTCAAAAGGCTTGACGATAAACTCGTCGGCCTGGTAGAGCTCGAAGGTATCCCGCATATGATACCGGGCCGTCAACATCAACGTCGGAATACCGGCGTACTCTTTTTTTGACCTGATGGTCTTGATAAATTCAAAACCATCCATCTCGGGCATCAGGACATCCAGGACGATCAGATCCGGGATCGCCGTTTTCAGGCGCTCAAGGCCGACCTTGCCGTTTTCGGCGGTTATTACCGAATACCCGTTCGCCGTCAGCCGTTCCTTGATCGCGTCGACAATATGCTTTTCATCGTCTATAAGCAGTATCTTTTTTCTCTTCATGAGATCGTCCGGACGTCCTTACGCAACCTTCTGAATATAGAGCGGCAGCGTAAATTTAAAGGTACTTCCTTTACCATACCGGCGCTCGAGATAAATTTTACCATTGACGAGCTTCACGAGATCCTTGCAGATCGCCAGGCCCAGCCCCGTGCCGCCGTCCTGAGAACCGGCGAAGCGGCCGACCTGTTTGAATTTTTTAAAGAGGTCCCCCATATCTTTGCTCTTGATCCCGATCCCCGTATCCGACACTGAGCATACGATCATCTTCCCTTTGACCTCAAGACGCACTTCAATGCTCCCTTTCTTGGTAAATTTGACCGCGTTGCTGATCAGGTTGCTCAGGATCTGCACGACTTTATCCTTGTCGGTATACGCGTATATCGTCTTCTGTGAGGAGCGCGTTCTGATCTTTAGCCCATGCTTCTTCGTCTCGGGAGAAAAATTGAGGACCACCATCTCAACGAGCTGGACCATATCAATAACGCTCTTCCTCATCACGATCTCACCGGACTCGATCTTAAAGACATCAAGGAGATCATCAATGATCCTCTTGAGCCGGTTAACCTCCTGCAGCGCCACCGACAGGTACTTTCGCTGTTTTTTGGTTGTTTCGCCGTGCAAACCTTCAAGGACCTGCCCTATCCCTTCGCGGATCGGGATGAGCGGCGTTCGAAGCTCATGCGAGACCGCCACAAACTGCTCCCGCAACTCCCCGAGCTTCTTATGCTCGGTAATGTCGCGCATAATTCCTATCGAGCCGAGTTCCTCACCCCTGGCATCCCGCAGGAGATTGATCGAAACGTCAACGTTGATCAGGCCGCCCTCTTTATTAATAACCTGCGTCTCTATATGCTTCTTATCGCCGGGTTTGTCTATCTTGAGATCATGGATACGCTTCCACTCAAGCGGCGGATAGAGCTTTTTAATAGGCATGTTCAGCAGTTCCGCTTTTCGCAGCCCGAGCAATTGTTCAAAACTCGGATTCCAAGCTATGATAAGCTGCTTCTTGTCAACGAGCGTTATCGGAAGCGGGGAATCCTGAAAAATTGCCCGGAATTTTTTTTCCGATTTTTTTACACGCTCAATGTTCCGGTATATCTCTTTTTCCCTCTTGGCAAGCATACCCTTAAGGTCTTCTTCGTAATATATCAGAAGATCGCGCAGAGAGACGACGCCAACCACTTTGCCGTTTTTGGTTATCGGCATATGACGGATATGATTCTTCTCCATAATCTTAATAACATCGGTGTAGAGCGTTGTGTGTTTTGCCGTCTTTAGATTTGACGTCATAGCCTCTTCAACCTTGACAAAACCGAGGTTTCTCGATCTGCTGAAATCAATCTTCTGGAGCAGGTCCCTCTCAGTGAAGATGCCCGATATCTTTCCGTTGCGACTCACCAGGACCGAGCCGATATTACTTTTTTTCATCAGGTTCAACGCAGCGACGATGCTGTCGCCGCAGTCAACGCTGACGATATTCTTGGTCATATAATTGGCTATCTCATTCATGGGTTCTCCTTCGGTAAGGGGTGGTCGGCTTGCGCAGAACGACTCTTGACCCACCCGCTATCCTTCAGCGCGTCAAAGAGCGTTTTCAGCATTGAGGCCCTCATATTCGGAAAGCGGTCGCTCATCGCGCTGACAGAGGAATCAAGAGAGGCGCGCAGGCGCCATTTATTGACGGACTCCACCACGACATTCCGGGTGCGTTCCAACTCGGCAATTCCTTCCGTTATAAACATATCTTTTTGCTGCCCTGCCAGCTGAAACCACTCATGGCTGGTAATCTTATTCCCGTCCCACCTGGCTCCTTCCTTCGGGAAGAACCAGACCGGGGGTTTATCGCTCTCGTCATAATCATAATACGAGGGCTTGCTCTTGCCGCTCGGCATCAGGTCCGACGTTGAGGCGCGCAGGATCACCGTCATAACCAACATCATCAGGCACGCTAGGAAAATTAATCCGAGATTTTTTTTCATGTAAAGGTATTGTATCATTTTTATGTGCAAATTTAAATACTAAAAGGGCAGCTCCTCCCGCGAGGAACTGCCCTTTATGTGCAAACGTTCATACCTGAATTCTATCTGCGCGACATCCTAACCGGTAAGCAATTAATTAGCGGTTATTACCGCCGGCGTAACATCATGTATTTTTATCCAGGTACCGGCCTTGTACGTATACAGACCGGCTGCTGAGAAACCGGCGATGAGCCCGCCCGCGTTATCCGCGGCCACCAAGGTCGGCGTCGCCGTATGCAGCTTCGTCCAAGTGCCGCTGCTGTATGAATAGAGACCAGCGCCCGTAAAAGCGGCAATAACCTTACCCGTGCTGTCGACGGTCAGTAACGACGCCGTTGCGTCGTGTATCTTCGCCCATGATCCGCTCTGGAAGGTAAAGAGGCCGGCTCCGGGGAAGCTTACAACGAGGCCGCCCGTTTTATCGGCGGCAATTGCCGAAGGTGTTATGTTATGAAGCTTGGTCCACGTTCCGGCGCTAAAGGTATAGAGGCCGGCTCCCGGAAAAGCCACCGCGGTAACACCCGTGCTCAATGTCGTCAAAGATGACGGTGTAATGCCGTGGATCTTATTCCAGACACCGCCCGCGTACGTAAAGAGGCCCGCGCCGGTGAACGCCGCGACAAGACCACTGCCGTTAGCCACAGCCATCGCCGGACTTACATCATCGATCTTCGACCAGGTGCCGTTGATATAGGTATACAACCCCGAACCCGGGAACCCTACAACAAGACCACCGGTCGTCAGCGTCGTCAGTGTCGTTGCCGACGCGTCATGGATCTTTGCCCAGACGGTGCCGTCATAGGTATAAACGCCGGAGCCTGCAAAACCAGCGACGACCGCGCCGACGTTGATCAGATTCGTCGCATAGACCGTTTTCGCGAGCTGGTCGAGCGCGTCATAAACCTTGATCGTGACCGTATAATTCCCTGCCACCGCAACCCACGTCTTTGAGAGCGTCACCGAAGATCCAACCGCGATGAGCTGTCCGTAGGTCACCATCGCCGATGAGGTATATACCTCTGTCGTAATGCCGGTCGCGCGATTCGTCAGCGCGAAGAGTACATACGCATCCTGCGCCATCACATCATTATTCTTGATCGTCGCCGAGAGCGTAACCGCTTCATTAGGGAAAAATTGTGTCCCATACTGATACGCAGTGATATCAAGGTTCGCCGCGGCAAAGAGCGTACCCTGCGCCATTAAACAGATTGCAACCAGTGCAAAAACCAACCCCAACACTTTCGATGTCTTCATCTCTTCCAGTCCTCCTGATGACATTATACCACACTAGGTAAATTCGTCAAGGAAAAACATCTGACTTTTTCCCATCATAATTTATCACGTTAACGCTCATGTACTGATGGGCGCTGCAGAACCCGGCTTCTATTTTTTCCGCTTCTTCCCGGCGGATTTCTTTTTGGCGGCTGCTTTACGCTTCTCGCCGCTTTTCTCAGTAATAAGAGCTTTTTCCTGCGGCACCGGTAGGACCGGCGGCTTCACGTCCGCACGCGAATTAAAGGTGCCGCTTGCCCTGCGCTTTGAAAAACACTCCTTACAGTAGACCGGACGATCCTGGCTCGGCTTAAACGGCACTTCGCATCCCTTGGCGCAGTCGGCGCAGACCGCCTGATAGAGCGTCCGCTCCGGACGCTTGATATTCTGCTGGATCGGCATGCGGTTTTGCTGCTGCGGGGGCGTCATCCTATTGGGCTGCTGTGGCGGCTGGAATGGCGGCCGCGGCTGAGCATTCACTGCCGGATTGCTCTGCGGTAGCCGCGCGGCGATCGCGTCGATCTTTCTCTCGAGGATCGTCAGTTGCCCATTGATCCCCGCGATCAGCGCGGCAACATCCGGCACCGGCGCTGCCGGGACTGCGGGATTTTTTTTCTTCGTAGTTTTTTTCATGCTGCTCCTTTATGCTGGTGATACGATCTTATTTTCCCCGCCCGGTCAGAACAGAACTCAGCGAAGGGTCTTCAAGAAAACTTCCATAATGAAAGAATACGCAGGATCCGCCGCCCGCAAGCTCTCCAGCACGAAAAAGACGGCTGAAGGCGGCCGGCGAACGCACCAGCTTGTACGCACCCAGACAGATGTTGATCTTTTTAAAATCAGCTACTTTACTCCTGATGGCGCGGATCCACCGCTCCAGCTCCGCCGGGTCGGGAGAGTAGGTCATGATCGTCACTGAATCAACGATCCCCCGCTCAAGCCATGACGGCCAGTCCTGGAAAGCTTCGAGATAGGCGCGCGCATACGGCATGCAGCCCGTCGCCGAAACGGACAAACCGGGACGGATCTTGCGCGCCCGCGCAACGAGCGCTTGAAGGCATTCGGTTACCTGTGAGCGCTTCCACTCCTCCCAGGCGCGGCTCTCTTCATCGACCGCCATGCGCCCGGTTGCCGCCTTAAACCGCGCGACATTGGCCGCGGTATGACCGTACGCCGGTTTAGTGTCCGGATAACGGATATAGTCGAAGAGGATTCCATCGAGCCCGGGATACGCACGCAGCAGCTCTTCAGTAAGCTCGACCATCTCCTTCCGAACCCTCAGATCACCCGGCTCCAGAAAGAACTGGCTGTCGATCTTATAATCGTCGAGCGTTTTCTTTTTTCTGACGTTCCTGGTTAAAATTCCCGGGCCGTATTTCTTAAGAAGGAGCGCGTCCTTATTCTGGCTGAGGCTGAGCACATTAAGCCACGCGTAGACCGCTACCCCTCTCTGGTGAGCTCGCTCGATGAGACTCTTCATCGGATCTGCGCCGAGCTTTTTGAGGCACGCTTCATACTGCGCCTGATCGGCGATGTGAGAAGGAAACCACGCTTCATTGGCGCGGTAGACCTGGACGTACAGCGTACCGATATCCGCCTTCTTCGCAAAATCGATCATCTTCGTGATCGCGGCGGCGCTGGTCAGTACCGGAGGATCCTGTATCAGGGAGACAAAGAGCCCGCGCTGAGTACCTTCCGCGCGCGCAGTCACCAGCGGAATCAAAAGAATTATAGCGCAGAATGCAGCGTACCACTTTTTTTTCATATGATTATCAGCGCGCGAATGAACCGCGGAACATAAAGAAAGCAGCCAGTAGTATAAAAAGAGATGCCCAGAGATAATCCTGCTTGATCCCCTCTTTCATATAAAAAATAGAAAAGGGCACGAATACCGAGAGCGTGATGACCTCCTGGAGTATCTTCAGCTGGCCGAGGTTCATCGTCTGGTGGCCGATCCTGTTCGCCGGCACTTGTATCAGGTACTCGAAGAGCGCGATTCCCCAGCTGACAAGAGCGGCGACGATCCAGGGCTTGTCGTTAAAATTCTTGAGATGCCCGTACCAGGCGAAGGTCATGAAGAGATTACTGCAGATAAGCAGAAGAGCGGTAATAAAAAATTTGCTCATGTTTCTTTATTTTATCCTCTGAAGAACGACTTTGATGTTCGGGTACTCGAATGTCGCTGGGAACTCGGCGCCGATCTGGCGCCCTGCGCCGGGCGTGAACGCAAGTTCCATAACACTTTTATCGGTCAGCCGGATAATGCCCTTGGTGAGCGGGCTCGCCGGATACCCCGCAAACCAGTAGACCTTTTTTGGGATGAGGCTGAAGTGGATCGGGGTGACCGAGGAGTCAATACGGTACTCGCCGGTATTGTAGGTCTGTCCGTGGACCTGGACCTCAAAGGTAGCGTCATTGCGCAGGATGAGCGTATCCGAGGTGACCGCGGAGAATTGCCATACGCCGATAACGCTGGCGGTCGTTTTGCCGATAACCGGCTTCCCGGCCGGCGGCGTTCCGGTCGGCTCTTTCTGGCACCCCTTCCACATCAAAAAACCGATCACGCACACCACGATCAAAATTATGATATTCTTCCCGGCATTCGTCTGTTCGCCCATACCCACCTTTCGCTGCTAACACCTGTTTTAATTCGTTAATAATCTACTCGTTCTATTTTACCATAAAAGTGAATTACGCGAGAAAGTGTTTTTTAAAGAAAAGCGCGGGAGATCTCCTCTTCTCCCGCGCTGAGTGGTTAACGAATTTTGATCATTAAGGCTACAACGGCGTAGTCACGTATACATACGGTGGTGCTGAAGCATAAGCATCGCCTGCCGTGTTGGTGGCAACGACCGTATAATACCTTGAGGTTCCGGGAGTGGCGGTTATCGAGCATGACCACGCACCTGTTCCGGTATGCTTGCCGATAGTTGTAATAAGTGTCCACACACCATTGTTGTAGTACATTATTTTGAATCCATCTTCATTGGTAGAATTATCCTGCCAGGTAAGATAGACGGTGCTCCTGTTCAATGCCCGTCCCGTCAGCTTGCCGGGTGCCGCGGGCGGCGTAGGGGTTGTCGCGTTGGCGGTCGCATACGTCGTCGATGTGCCGGTTGTATTCACCGAGTAAATCCGATAAAAATATGTTGTGCCCGCGCTCAATCCGGTATTTGGATAGCTCGTTGATCCCTGGGTGGGAGTTGCTATCGAGGTCCATCCTGATATGCCGTTGAGGCTGCGATCTATTCTATAGCCGTTCGTCGCGAGGTTGATCGTCGGCCACGACAGATTTATCTGTGAACTCGAGGCAACGGTTGCGGTCAGGTATGCCGGCGCTGATGGAAGCGGGAGCGCTTGCGTTGTTGCCTGGACAGCGGTCTGCT
>JBAWYO010000024.1:0-14219 GCA_037143495.1 Candidatus Omnitrophota bacterium
CAACATTATAATAATACCATATATGGGATAATAAATCAATGATACGCTTTAGAGGACCTTACCCGGATTCAATATATTCTCGGGATCAAGGGAACGCTTGATCGAACGCATCAGCTCGATCTGCTCCTGGTCCAGGAAATCGCGCAGATACTCCCGCTTGACGATCCCGATGCCATGCTCCCCTGACACCATACCACCGCGGGCTCTGGCATCCTCATGGATCAACGTGCGCACCACAGGATAGACCTCCTGCCAATCAGGCTTGATCGAAAGATCGGCCCGGCCATCTTTAAAAACATTCTTCATAATATGCGTATGCACATTCCCGTCACCCGCGTGGCCGTAGGTGGTCAGCCATATCCCATATTCCTTTTCGATCGCGTGGACCGCCTTAACATGGGCGGCGATCTCGGAGCGCGGGACAACAATATCGAGCGTCTCAACGCAATTCGGCTTGATCGCCTCGTACATCTGGCTCCTGAATTCCAGGATCTCTTTCTGGCGGGCGCGGTTCTCCGCGATAAAAACGTCGTTGGCGCCGCCGGCAAGGCAGACCTCTTCGATCGTATGGGCAAGGCGCTCGACCCCATCCTTGTCAGCCCCATCGATGATGATCATCAGGTAGGCGCCGGCGCCGCGCATCGGCCACTCTCTTTTTAAATACCGCTCGGTCGCCTCAATAGCGTCCGCTTCGATAAATTCGATCGCCAGGGGCGAGATATTCTTCCGGATAATTGCCGGCACGGCGGCGATCGCCTCCTTGATCGTATCAAAAGGAACAACGAGGGTCGCCATCTCCTGCGGGGCCGGTAGAAGGCTGATAACCGCCTTTGTAATAACACCTAAAGTCCCTTCGGAGCCGATAAAAAGATGCAGAAGACTGAACCCGGTACTGTTCTTGATGAATTTACCGCCGACATTAATGATACCGCCCTGCGGCAGTACGATCTCGAGCCCCCGGACGAAATTGCGTATCGTTCCGTGCTTGAGCGCCCGCGCGCCTCCCGCGTTCGTCGCGATGACGCCGCCGACCATCGCGGTCTCATCCCCCGGGTGCGGCGGAAAGAAGAGCCCCTCTTTCGCCACCTGCGCGTAGAGATCTTTAAGCATAACGCCGGCCTGCGCGACAACCATGATATTCTCCGTGTCGACTTCAATGACCCGGTCGAGTCCATCAGAGAGGAGCACAATACCGCCCTGCGCGGGAACGCACCCGCCGCACAAGCCGGTACCGCCACCACGAGGGGTTACCGGGATCTTTTCTCTGTTTGCCAGCTTAAGGATGGAAGATACTTCAACCGCTGAACGCGGCCTGACCGCGACACGCGGCATTACGCGCAGGGTAGGAAGCGGAAATTCGTCGTGGGAATAATTCTGGAGGCGGTCAGGTTCGGCAATGACATTTTTATCACCGACAATGGCCCGCAACTCACTGAGGAGCTCTTGCGACATGCATAAAATTTATCATATTAAGCTTATTTTATCAATGGATTTTTGGACTTTCAACGACAAGGGACGCTCTTATACATAAGAGCGTCCCTGAAAATATCATACCCGAACAATGCGATCCTATCCTCGTTAAGATCAGGACCGATCAATGATTCAGATAATACTTTTCAAGCTTCGCCTGGATCTGCTCGCGTTGGACGTTGTCCAGGTTCTTCTTGATGATATACGAGTGGATGTTCTCCTCGGTCATCACGGGCACCTGGTACATCACCCCGCCGCTTCCCGGCTTGTCCTTGATCTCGATCTTGCATTTACGAACGATATAGATATCCATACCGCCCTCCTTCTGTGCCCTTGCGGCGGAATGGCCTGACCTAACAAAAAACCCTGTTCCGTACATAAGGAAACAGGGCTAGACATACCATCTGTCTTCGGCAACCCTGCCGCCCTATCCCTTTCGGAACTTAGGCCGTCGGCTTTCCGTCCCCGCCTTTCGACGGGTTTGGCTTTTCGAACAGTCTTTGCACTATTAAAGAACTAACTGACTTTCTTTTTCTTCTACTAAAAGTATACCATATATTTCACATTTGTCAAGAGCTACTTATTAAATAATTTTAATTCATAGACTCCGGTGAAATATATACCATCATTTAAGAAATATATTTGCTGACCGTGGCGGAATAATTAGAATAATACGATACGCCGCCAATGGTTTTTACGCCGCGAATAAAATAAGAGTATGTGCTCCCTCTTGTGAGGCCGGTATTGGTAAAAGATGCGCTCGATCCGCTGACCGTGGTTAACAGATTCGAATTTTTGAAGATTTGAATGGTGTCGTATGTATCCGCGGCAGAAGCCGGAGGGGTCCATCCGAGCGTAATAGATGTGCTCGTACTTGCGGTAATGGCGATAGTCGGAGTCGGTAGTTTATAGGTCTGAACGGTAGCGCTGTTCGAAATATTCGAGGCGCCGAGCGTAGTAGAATAAGCGTATGCGCTGTACGTATAGGTACACCCTGGCGAACATGAAGCATCGATATACGTTTGCCCGGCGGTCCTCAGGAAATAACCGATGTATTTGTCCTGCCGATAGAGATACATACCGTCATAGTCGTTCGAAATTAATCCGGTCCCCGTATCTTTGGCACTCCACGATATGGTAACACTCGTCGAGTTCATCGCGATCGCGTTAATGACCGGGATCGGCGTATACAGATACATGTATGCCGGATCGCTCACTACATAAACGGAATAGTACTCTGTTTGCGGGTCAGTCCCTCCCGGCCCGTTATAGAGGGTACGTATCCTGTATTCATAGACGCCGGGGGAAAGATTCCTATCCGTATAGCTTAACCCATCTTTCGGGTACTGGGTCACCCTTATTTCTTTCCACGACGTAAAAACACCACTGCAACTGGATTGCCGTTCGATCGAAAAACCCCATATTCTCTCGGCAGGGACCGTGTTATTCCATTGCCACGTAAGCGAGATCGTATTCCCGTTCTTCCCGAGCGTAACGTTATACGGTGGTGTAACGGATGTTACCGCGGCAATTTCATTCGAATATGAGGAATACTTAGCGAGCGCGGCGTTATACGCCCGCATCCGATAGAAGTACTGCGTGCTGCCCCGCAATGCACCATCGTTATCAATAAATGCTATAGCGGTGGCTGACACGATCCCGGTCCTGACCGCCGCGTACGTACCCGCGGTACCGGCCTTTCTCTCCAGGATAAGCGTAGTGTTCGCTTCACCCGCCGGGTAGGACCATTTCAGCGTCACGGTGTTGTGTGTCTTGGAAACCAGCGCCAGATTCGTAGGTACCGGCGGGATCTCGTAGACGATCGCCACCGCGATATTTGAGGGGTCGGACCGCAGAGCGCCTTTGCACGCGCGCAGACGGTAGCAATAACTGCCCGTGCCCGGTTGATCGTTATATGAGCGGGCCGAGGCAACCGGTGTTGCGATCTGCGCCCAGACATCGGTCCCCGCATTGGACCGCTCCAGAACGAATCCGTCGATCCAACCCGCCGGGTTCTGATCTGCCCAGGTCAGGTTCACCTGCCGCGCCGCACCGACAAGCGTCACCGTGTATATAAGATTTGTCGGAGCCGAAGGCGCGGTTGTCGCCGAGACCTCTGAGGTAGGGTCGGAAATACCCGCATTGGCGACATACACGCACGCCCTGTAGAGATAGGCGGTCGCGCTCGACACCAGCGTGTCGGTATACATCGTCTGGGTCAGTGGGACAAGACCGATATCCGACCATATGCTCCCGGACTTCCTTTGTATCTTCACGCGATCGACGCTACTAATGAACTGCGTGGTGGCCCCTGCGGGATAGGTCCAGTTCCACGTAAGCGTCACCTGTTTCGACCCGACCGACTGGATCGTCAGGTTCTGTGGCGTTTCAGGCCTGGTCTTCATATTCCCCGCATAAACATATCGGGAATAGCCATACGTGTTATGAGCGGAGACTTTATAGCCATACACCGAGCAGCTCACCAGACTGGTATCGGTAAAAGAAGTATCTGTCGGAACGAGCGTAAAAGTGGCATCGGGCGTTCCCGGTCCGTTGCCGTAAAGATCGGTCTTATACCGCTCGACTTTGATCGCGTCCGTTTGTGACGTCGCAGTGGTATTATTCCGCCACGCGATACTGATGCTCTTCGAGCCGATAGCGGTAGTACTCAGGCTATCGGGAGCGGCAAGCGTTGTCACCGCGCACTCATTCGAACAGGCTGAGTAACCGACGCCCGGTATAAACGCCTTGATGCGGTAATAGTAGGTCTTGTTGAGCTCGACGTTCGTGTCGTTAAACGGCGACGTCGGCGATGCAGCAAAATTATACAACTGATAGTTACCGTTGTTATCCGCGCTTCTCTCGACCTGAACATAGGTCGCGCTCGAGGCGTTATTCGTCCAGGTAAGGACCGCCATGCTTTGTATGGTCGGCGAAGAACCTAACGCGGCGACCAGGCCCGACGGCGCCTGCACCGAGGCATTAACGCTCGTTGATCCTGTCACCGTCACCAATGCCGAAAGAAGACTGCCATCGCCCGCACACATGCTGTACGTGTAGGTGCAGTTGCTACACAACCCTGTATCGGTCCAGCTGTTGTTCGGGCTATCCGTATAGGATATCGTCTTGACGGTAGCATACGCGCTCCCGCCGCTCGCGGCCGGACCTTCTTTGCGCTTAATGGTTATATATGCCCCGGGCTCCTGCCCCCAACTCCAGGTGAGAATCATCGTCGATGCCGTTATGCCTGAAAGAGAAAGGTTTGTCGGCGCGTTAGGCACAGATAGTGCACCTGAGATCGCGGAGACCTCGGCGGTGAACGCTGACCAGGTTCCGTTACTTCCCAGTACCCTCATTTTATAATAGTAGAGTTGGCTGGGTATCGGCGCTTTGTCGGTAAAGGTGCTCGCGCTCGCATCAATAACATCTGCCAGGGCGGCATAACTGGCATCACCCGATTTTTTGCGCCATACTTCATTTCTGCTGACATTCCCGGCATTCTTGTTGGTCCAGGTAAGCTTTATGCTCCTTGAAGGAGCGGTCGCCGCCACTACATTTGATGGCGCGTTCGGCACACCTGACGGATCGGAGAGAACGATCGAATTTGATACGAGAGCGGCAGATATATTTCCCGCGCAGTCCTGCAGCTGCACATAGACGGTCTTCGTACCCGCCCCGCTGGTCAGCGTCCACGCTTTAGTAGCTATGCACGCCTCCCACGCGACAGTTGGAAGAGAGGCGATGTCGTTCGCGATACGCATCCGGGCAACGCCCAAACCGGTATCGCACGTACCGATCGTCAAGGTCACGGCGGTCGTCGTAGTCGTCGCGGCTCCATTGTTAATGCTTACATACCCGCTCGGGGCACTATCATCAACGATGCAGGGTTTTTTAGAAAATACGCTCAGCGCATTATAAGCGGTTTCGGTAAAATTAGCCGCCTGTACGTTCAACCAGCAGGTTGCGTTCCATGAACCTAAGAATCTGCTGAGCAGCTGCGTTCCATTCGATACCGCTGCCCACCATTCGCCCGCATCGTTACGACCGATCATATCGGAAAGACCGTCACCGTCGACGTCGGCTACCTGCACATCGTACCAGTTTATCGCGCTCCAGCCGCCCCATTTCGCGACCACAAAACTTGTTCCGGTCGAGCGGGCGACGTACCAGTCGCCGGCAATGGTCAAACCCGCGATGTCAGCCATGCCATCTCCATCGACATCGGCCGCGCAAAGATAATTCCACGAACTTGTCACAACACCGCTCCAGGTTCCCCACTTTGAGACCGTAAAACCGGTCCCGGTCGAGAGCGCGACATAGATATCGCCGCTCAAGGTCCTCCCCACAAGATCCATCATGCCGTCGCCGTTGACATCGGCAGCCTGCACGTCATAAAGGGTCACCCCCCACGTACCCCATTTTTCAATGGTGAACGAAGTGCCGGTCGAGCGCGCGACATATATATCGCCCGCTGCCGTGCGCCCGATAAGGTCTCCCATACCATCGCCGTTGACATCGCCGGCCTGTACGTCGTACATCACCGAAGAGGTCCAGTTGCCCCACCTCTCTATCGCAAAACCGGCGCCGGTCGATCTCGCTATGTAGAGGTCGCCGGTATCGGTCCTTCCGATAATGTCCGTTCGTCCGTCATTATTGACATCGCTCGCCTGGAGATCGCGCAAGATAACGCCCGACGCCGTACTGCCCCAGGTCTCGCTCGTAAAATACGTGCCGCCCGATCTCCATACAGACAGAGTGCCATCGGTCTTATAGCCGACCAGATCGGCTAACCCGTCCCCGTCAACATCAGCCGTCAGCGTAGCGCGCCAATGGGTCAGATCCTGGTCGACGCCTGTTGCATAGCGAGCGGTCGAAATGGAAGTACCGACTGACTGAGCTACCCACCATTCACCGTTAATATTCTTCCCGGCGATGGATGATCTCGGCGGATTATTCAAGGTGATAGTTGCCGTAATGCTCGCTGTCGATGCGTTCCCCGCCGCGTCTTTGAATTGCGCATAGACGGTCTTTGAACCTGTGCCGGCCGAGAGTGTCCATACTTTCGCGGTCGCGTACGGTACCCAAGCGGCGACGTTTAGTTCTGCGGAACTGTTGCCCAGACGCATCATCGCACCGGTACCCATACCGCTACCGGTGTCGGTAACTGCCAGCGTTAGCCTCACCCGGCGCGCTGTAGTGATCGCGATTCCTTTATTAATAATAATGGTGCCGGTCGGCGGTGTCGTATCCACAAGCGCTACCGCCTGCGTTGTCGTATAGACATACGAAGCCTGTGACGACTCACCGGCCGCATTTACCGCCGATACCGTGTAGTAATACGTAGTGCTTGCCGTAAGGCTGCTGTCGGTGTAGTTTACCGGCGAGGTGCTATTGGCAGGATTGGCGACCGTGCCTTTCTGGATCCAGCCATTATCCCAGCGGAATACTTTAAAACCTGTCGTATTTGCTGATCCCGCGCTGAAGGTAAAAACGATCGATGAACTCGGTGCCGCGGTTGCCGGCGTTGCCGAGAGATTCACCGGAACTGCCGGCAGAGAGACCGTAACTCCGGTCTGCGTTGTCGTGTAGACATACGAAGCCTGTGACGACTCACCGGCCGCATTTACCGCCGATACCGTGTAGTAATACGTAGTGCTTGCCGTAAGGCTGCTGTCGGTGTAGTTTACCGGCGAGGTGCTATTGGCAGGATTGGCGACCGTGCCTTTCTGGATCCAGCCATTATCCCAGCGGAATACTTTAAAACCTGTCGTATTTGCTGATCCCGCGCTGAAGGTAAAAACGATCGATGAACTCGGTGCCGCGGTTGCCGGCGTTGCCGAGAGATTCACCGGAACTGCCGGCAGAGAGACCGCGCCGCCGTTTCCGGTTGTCACAACGACCGGCGTGATCGAAAAACCAGAACATCCAGCATTGCAAAAGGCGCGGGCCCAAAAATAATACGTTGTGTTAGGGTTCAAGCCCGTCCACGTATAACTCGTCACGGGCCCTGTAGTCGTGATCCAGTTATTTTGCGTAGATAGATCTATGCTGGGTGACGTATTCTTGGCAACCTGTATATACGTCGGGACCGGCGATGAGGATGTGTCAAGGTCCCACGCAAGCGATACGCTCGTTAATGTCGTAGAGGTACAACGCACATTTTGTGGGGTCGCGGAGATCGTTCCGCCCTGCGCCGGAGAGTTAAAACTTAAAAAAAGTATGAGAGAACAGAGTAAAAAAAATATTTTTGCGGGGGTCATTATTCTACTCATGACATCCTCCTGTGATTATGGCGATCTCTTTTCTTCTTGGTAGAGAAGTTTTCTTTTCTGCCTTATATAAGTATACCCGATATTAAAAATAATTCAATAAATAAAAACTAAATTTTTACTTTCTAACAATATCTATAGTACCTTTTTTCTCTTCGCAAGAAATCATTTTTTATATCCGGACAACTGTCGACTGATAGGTCACAGACCACATAGTGTCAGTGTTAGCCTTGAACCTGACATACACTGTTTTTGTGCCGGTGCCGTTCGAAAGTGTCCAGCTCTTTGTCGCCGCATACGTTTCCGCAACCGACCACGTAACAGCGTCATTTGAGAACTGCATCCGCCCCTTACCTATTTCTACATTCGGCGCACAAAGCGAAAGCGTAACAATAGCCGAGGACGTGGACGGCTCGTAATTGTTGATCACTATAGGCGCCACCGAAGGAGTTGACATATTCTCCGCGGTAAAGATCGCCGTAAGCGAAACATTCCGATCAAGAATGAACGAGATAGGGTTATCGGATTGCGCTATTGACCCCCCCCACCTCAGAAAACGATACCCCGCCGCAGGCAGAGCGGTTACGGTTATCCGCTCATTGGCTGAGAAAGCCTGATCGAGTATCGAGAGAGGATTTGAAGGGATGCTGTCCCCGGGCAGTGAACCGGAGTAGGTGAAAGACCCGGCACCCGGATCGTTCGATTCAATGTGTACAGCATAGGAATTCTGATCTGTTATATTGGCGGTCACGATCATATGCTTGTTCATCGTAAGGCTGAGCGGATATGCGGCGGCTTTTTCCGGAGGCACATCACCAGACCAACGGATATTCGATGTCGAAGCGGTCAGCACAACCGCGTCACCAAAGAGGTAACTTGCTTTGTTTGGATTCGCGCTGATCCAGCCGTTTTGTGTTATCGTGGTTAAGTAATAGGCCGGGAGACCGGGAACGCTCTTCGGGATGCGAATAGAGCGTATATTCGTAGCGCTACCGCTGTGATATGCTGCATAAAGATTTCCTTTGCCGTCGTACATAAGCGAGCCGCCTGGAATTGACTCGGTGAGCGGGACCCGAGGATTCCAAAGAGCGCCAAAGTCATCGGAATACTCACAAGAGAGCCCACCTACGGTACTGATCAGATTATAGATCCTACCGTCGGCATTAGCGCCCATCTGCCAGACAGAAGAATTAACGCCCCCGGCGGTCTCTTCTGGCCACGACCACATATTATCGGTGTCATTGATCCGCCTGCTTTGCGCAAGCCAGCTAACACCATAATCATCAGATTTTGTAAAATAGGCATACTGTAGGGTATTCTGAATGGGCCTTTCGAGCCAATGCCTGATCGGGGTCCTATTAGTATCATCATAGAAGAATGAGGTTGTCCAGCCGATCTGCACATGGCCGCCCGCCGAGCAACTTATCCGGGGGTTCCCGGGGCTCGCTATGATCTGCGTCTGTGGTTGACCGCTCGAATATATGGAAGCAGGTACCCAATGGTTATCAACCGCAGCGGCGGCGCTCCAGGTGTCACCGTTATTCTTAGAAAATGAGCTATATATCCGTGTCTTTGCCAGGTCACTGTATGAACCGTCCCTCCAGCAAGCATAGAACGCCCCCGCATTATCTGATACAATATCGGGGCACAGAGGGCCATCCCAGTATGCAACATGGGCGGCGGTCCCCGCGACGACCGCGGGACCCGCCACGAACGTCTGCTGTGACGGGGCGTTCAAGCGACAGTGGATCGAATAGAGATTCATCCGAAGATCGTTTGGGGATGTGACATTCCCCCTGCAGAAAAGATTAATATGGATCAACGGCATCTGCGCATTCCTGGTCAATGGGTCGATATATGAAAAGAGGCGAAGACCGAAAAAGGAGTATCCGCCCGTGCGTGAATAGGCCAAAAAAGCCTCTCCAAAACCAGAATTCGGGTATACAGCAACATACAACTCTGATTTTATGGGATATTGATCCCACGCCTGTGCTTTTGTATAGAGGCTCCACGCGCAGAACGCGTATCCTCTCTCGGTACACGATAGCTCGAGCTCCCCGATAGCTTGCCGGGGATAATCTACTATAGGCATAGTGTTCCCGTCATTGAGCAACACTTCACGATCCCAGGAAACGCCCCAATCCGCGGAGCGCGCCATATAAAGCCCCTGAGACTCAGTGGTGCCATTGTAACGTCTAGCCACCCACGCGATATAAACGTTGCCTTTCCCGTCCGTGGCGACCTTAGGGGGAATCTCGATGGTAGTAGCAACATTCGGATCAAAGAGTGAGCTGACCTTGACCCCCCTGCCGGCGGTCTGCTCGGAGATCCCATAATCATTGGTCCGACTGCAATAGACCGTATCTCCGCCATTTTGGCTCTCATAGTTATGCCATGCCGTATACACATTTCCGTTTTCATCAGACGCGATCGACGGCAGATCGACGCCGGTCACCAGCGTTACCGGAGATGGTGCCGCCCCGTAGAAGGGTTTCGCGGCGGTGAGACTAAAACGTTCGGTCTGCTGGAACACTCTGGTCACATTATCCGTACCGCGATACGTTCCTGATATATCCAACGCAAGCCCGACCTCGTACCGGTCCCCTATAATATCAGGATCAGCCTCAAGCATATACGTACCATAACACACAGTCATCGGATGACTCACGTCGGTAATAATCTCCTGCACTGCCTGCAAGGTCGAGGTGTCAGTGATAACGCGCACCTTTGATGAAACAGGACTAAGAAGGCGTAAGCGCGCCGAAGTAAAAGTCCACGCGGAACTATACTGTATACTCTGATCACAGCCGATCGCTCTGATCCCGATCCTTAAACCGGCCCTCTCACCGATATTCAAAACACCGTTATCATTGCATCTGAGCGATCCATCCCTGTTAGTATCGACAACAACCCTGCTGACGGAGAATTTAAAAAACTTTTGGGCGGGAGGGGCGGGAGGGGTAACATGACACCGCGTATTTGAATATGCCGAGTCCCCATTCGCGTTGTATGCCTTCACCCGGTAATAATAAACCGATTCAACGCTGACACTGGTATCGCTGTAGCGGGTCACATTCGGACCTACGCTGGCGAGCACGCTAAAACCGGTCGTCATCGCGGACGAACGTTCTATCCTGTAACCCTGTTCGTTCGTCGCGTTATCCGTCCAGGCCAGGTTGATCTTCGTCGGCGACGGCGAGGCTGAATCGAGTGCGGTCGGCGCAGCCGGGGGAACGGTGGTGATAGTAGTAGCTACATTGGAATAATCGGACCTGCCCGATGGGTTGACCGCATACACCCGGTAGTAATAACGGGTGTTGGCCTGCAGATTAATGTCCCTCCCGGTCGATCCGCCCGGCACCACTGCAAATCCCGACGTAGCGTTCAATGAACGCTCGACCAGGAACTGGGTTTCATATGAGTTGTCGGTCCAGGTAAGCTGGACCGCGGTATCCGAGATAGCGGTCGCAACAAGGTTGGTGGGAGCTGACGGTAATGTGGTAAAGGTCGCCTCATTTGATTGATTATTGCTCTCAATAATCTCTGTTACTTGATTGTTAATATCGACGCCCACCCTGATCCTGTGATATCCCTCAGCGGCGATCCAGGTCATGGTGATCGGCGACGTAGATGCTCCCGCAGCCAGACTTGATATGTTCTGAAGCGGCGTCTGAGCCGAATTTTGTAGCACGCTATCGATGTAGAGTCCGGCTTGACAGGCACCGGCAACAGCAGTCCCCCGGTTCCTGACCGTATAGGTGCATGAAACGATATCGCCTCTCTTAAAAACCACCGGCGAATAACCGGAAACGGTAATCTCGAGATCAGGGAGGATTGGCTGAACGATAACGCTCGCGATCGATGAAGGCGCTGAACTCCCCTGACTCACATAAGCGCTGACTTGATAATAGTATGTCTTACCTATCGCAAGCCCGGTCATGTCAACATAGGAAGAGGTATTTGCGCCAACGGTCCCTACCTGCACATAACCCGTTGAATATGATAATGAACGCTCTATCTTGAACCCATTCTCGCAGCTGGATAAATCCTGCCACGAGACGGTAACCTGTAAAGCGCCGCTCTGGACCGCACTGAAGATGAAGGGCGGCTTAAGGTACGTAACCGGCGAAAAGGCTGAATAACTAGAGTACCCCCAATAATTAAACGCTCTGATGCGATAATAATACGTAGTCCCTTCGATCAGGTTCCTGTCAGGAAAGTACGTGACATTAGCAGCGGTCCTGAATATTTCAGTAAAACCTTGTGTGGTTGATTGCGTCGACCGCTCGATCGCAAAACCGGATTCGGTCGTAGCGTTATCGTACCACAGCAAAGTACCCCCAACAGATGAACGAGCGGTCGGAGCTGCGGGCGGTAGCGCGTTCGCGGCAAAGGCCGCATTAGAAAGAGATAAGAAAAGAATAAAGAAAGCAAAGAAAAAAAACAATTTTCGCGACGTTAGGATCGTCATCATGGCAGCCTCCTTAATTCTCTTTTAAAAACTTTCAGCAAGAACGATAAAAATATTTCTTCCTCTTATAGAAGTATACCTGAGATCCAGAAATATTACAAGTTTAATTACTACATTTTTATTTTCTAACTACACGTTAAAACTTTCAGGATATCTTCGCGCTTAATGATAGAACGAATATTCGTCTTCCTGACTTTCACCTCAACATTACCAACGTTGATGTGCCGATCGCTGACCACGATCTGGTACGGTACGCCAATAAGATCAGCATCCTTGAACTTGATACCCGCCCTCTCGTCCCGGTCATCAAGCAGGACATTAACCTTTGCCCGTTCGAGTTCCTGATAGATCTCTTCGGCTGCAACTCGTATCTTTTCGTCAGCGGCATTAACCGAGATAACAACGACATCATACGGACTTATCGACACGGGCCACATGATGCCGTTGGCGTCATTGTTCTGCTCGACCGCGGCAGCCGCAATACGATTAACGCCGATGCCGTAGCAGCCCATGATCATGGGCTGTTCGGCGCCCTTTTCATCCAGGTAGGTCGCTCCGAGCAGTTTTGAGTATTTTGTGCCGAGCTTGAACGTATGCCCAACCTCGATCGCGGTCTTAAGCTCCACGGCGGCAGAACACTTCGGGCAGCGGTCGGTCGGGGTAATAAAACGCAGATCAGCCCATGCCTCAACGGTAAAATCACGCCCGGGATTTACATTGACCAAATGAAGGTCGCGCTTGTTAGCGCCGGTAACCGCGTTGATGATGCTTTCGAGGGTGGCATCGGCTATGATCCGTGCCCCCGTGAGAGCGACAGGCCCGCTAAATCCCAACGGGCCACCGGTAACTTCTTTAATAGTGGCTTCGTCGGCGAGAGCGACATCGCCGGTCTTCAGGTATTTTTTCAGCTTGGCTTCGTTAACTTCGTGATCTCCGCGCACGAGCACGACCACTGGCTTCCCGCCTGCCGTATAGACGAGCGTCTTTATCATCTTCTCGGGTAAACAGTTGAGCATCGCGCTGACCTTCTCTATCGTCGATACCCCGGGTGTGCTTATTTCTTTTATCGCTTCTTCTTTTTCTTGTACTGGTGACTGGTGACCGGTGACCGGTGACCCTGTATTTTTCACGGCTGCCACTTCCCTGCTCGCCGCGTACGTGCACGCCGGGCAGAGAACAATAATATCTTCGCCGATCTCGGAAGGCACCATAAACTCATGTGACACATCACCGCCCATAAACCCTGAATCCGCCTCGACCGGAACACAATCAAGGCCACAGCGGGAGAATATCCTGACGTACGCGTCAAAAATCTTCTGATAACTCGCGTTGAGGCCTTCGACATCTTTGTCAAAGCTATAGGCATCCTTCATGATGAACTCTTTAGAACGCACGATACCAAAACGCGGCCGCGGTTCATCGCGGAATTTGGTCTGGATCTGGTAGAGCGTGATCGGCAACTGCTTATATGATTTCACTTCACCGGCGACGAGATCGGTAATAACCTCTTCATGGGTCGGCCCCAGAACGCACTCTTTCTGGTGACGGTCGAGAAACTTGAACATAACTTCCCCGATCGTATCGTAACGGCCGGTCTTCTTCCAGAGTTCGGGCGGCTGGAGAGCAGGCAACAGAACTTCCTGGGCGCCGGTAGCGTCCATCTCTTCCCGGATGATCTTCCTGATTTTGTCGAGTACCCTGACGCCGAGCGGCAGATAGGAGTAAGCGCCCGCGCTCAGTTTACGCACAAAACCGGCTCTCAGCATCAATATATGGCTCTTCGCCTCAGCCTCCTGGGGCGTTTCTTTTACCGTTGGAATTAACGCTCGTGTCCATCTCATATCGCATGTCCTCTCAAGAAAAATGCGTTCTTAAACTCTGGGTCACTAGGCACTAGTCACTAGCCACTAGTTAAAAAATAACACCGGTAAAAACTCAAGCAGAATAGCTCGTTATTTTTACGGGTGGCGCGGCAATCCCGGTGAGCAGGACGTAAAAATCTCTTTTTA
>JBAWYO010000025.1:0-14216 GCA_037143495.1 Candidatus Omnitrophota bacterium
CATTAGGTGTCACATCCCGTATCGCGTATCCGCCATCCTGGATCGTAAGATTCCGGTCGCGGACAAGGCTCATCTGGGCATCCATCGCGAGAGCCTCAGCGATAAAATCGGCTATACCAAGCTCGGTTACCAGCGTATTGAGGTGCGCATCGACCTTTGTCGAGATCGTCTCATACTTATATTTCAGGAACGCTCCCCGCTCCGAATCGAGCACTTCTTTAAAGACCGGATCGTTGCCGGCGATCTTAAACCCTTCTGAGAGGATCAGGGTACACGCGCCGTATTTCTTCATCCTGTTCCTGACAGCCGCCCGTAATTTGGTCAGGTCCGCCCCCCACTCAGGCAGAGCGACCAGATAGGTCGGGTCATCATCAGCTGCTAAGGCGGCGAGCATCCCCATGTCACGCCCCATGACCTGGACGATACTGCACTTCCCGCTGCCAACGGGAGCGGCGGCGCGCCTGACCATATCATGCATCTCTTCGCCGGCCGTGCGCGACCCTATCGGATAGACGCCTTTTGTATCGTAATCGATCGTCTTCGGCAGACCGATGACGACAAGATCGATGTCATGTTTTTTACAAAACTCCCCTAATTTGCGCGCCTGATCAAGGTGATCATTACCGCCCTTCTGAAAAAGATACTTACACCGCTTAGAGAGACGACGTAACTTCGCTTCAAGAAGCGGTTCATTCTTTTCGTCGATATTGACGCGTGAAGTGCCGGTATCGGCGCCGGGCATCAAACCAGTCCTATCCGCACGGTCACGATCGATCCAGAGCAGGCCTTTCGCGAAATCAGCATCATCCTTGGCGTCAAATGTGTCGAGGCCGTACTGAAGCGCCTCGAGGGATATCCCCCGGGCCGCGAGCTCCGCCGCCAGGAACGCGTCGTACGCGTTAACGCCCGGCGCTTCCCCGCCCGAGAGAGATATGGCAGCCCGATGTTCCCTGTCCATATGCTCGGGGTTGGGGAAATTGTCCCGCTCAACGCGCGACATCTGCCTGAGCGAGTTTACGTCCTGCTGACACATAACTAACTCATTCCCGCAAATCACGGGATCAACACTCGCGAAAAGCGCGATGAGAAGAACCGCGCCCGGCATAACGCACGGCATCACCAAGCTAGAATATTTCACCATGCTCTCTCTCATTCCTGATTACCGCGCGACGGTCGTGTTCTGCCCTGGCGCCGTAATTGCTTTCTTTTTCTTAAAAAAATTAGCCTTTATCCAGCTCCAGTTGAGCACGACATGCGCGATCGCCAAAAACGTAAAAATGTAGCCGTTGTATTCGTGTATTTTGTACCACGTATTGACCTGCGCGGAAAAAAAACCGCGCCCGAGGATAATGCCGGTCACCATCTGCGCGAGTACCGATATCATCAGCAACGGATTGACAATTTTCATCCCTACGTTTTTATTCATAGTTCCTCCTGAGTATGCAAGATTATTATAACAGAAACAAGGTCATTAGGAAGGTTAAAATACAGATATCTGTTCTTCATACATAACTGCCGGGATCAACCATAGGTCCAGGTTGTACCGCCTGTGGGGCAGCTTCGACGCTGCGGGCGCGCTCCCAGTGCGCGAGTATCAGCGGTGCCATCGCCGCGACCAATTCATCGCCGAAATGGGAACCGCCTTGGAATTCAGCGGTACCGCTCCATCGCGGCCACGGCCAACGAGTATTAGACGATGTACGCGCAAGCATGCGAAGATGCCGCTCAAATGATACTGCCAGCTGCCCGGCTATCCGATCAGCGTCAAGATGCTCCGCCCCGGGAACCTTCTCTACAACACCTTTGAGTCCGCGCTGGCACAGATCATCAGCAATAGGCGCGCGCGCAATGACCGCGTTCAATGTCTCATCTCCCGCCGGATCCCAGCGCCCCAAGAGATCATCAAGATAGTGCCTATGAATATCGGCAAGCGGCGCCATCGAGCGTTCGAGCCATGCGATCGCAATGAGGTTTCGCCGCAAATATAAAAGCTGTGAATAGGTCATCGCCTCGCGCGTTATAAGCGCACATAGATCGCGGTCCCCCGCGCATAGATTAGCGATAGACACGTTCCAAAGTTCATTGTGATCGTTAAAAAAATTAGAAAAGACCCCGGACCAGGCATCATGGCGTTCGGCATGATCGACAAGCCAGACCATACGTAACCAACGGGCTATGAGATACTCCTTTTGTGCTGTATCCATGCCATGACGCAGCTCTTCCAAGTCGGTCACGCAACCGACCGGGTCCCAATCCTTTTCATCCCGCACATCCTTTTTGATGGATAAACCCGCACGCAAAGATGCGCGTAAATTAACGCCGACGCCGCGGGCAAAATCACGATAGGAATTACGCGGGGTGTGCCCTTTTTTTATCTCCTGCAGCGATTGAAGAGATTCCATAATGGGGCCATAGGAAACGTAGCTCTCTCTATCTATGACCTCAGCGTACGCGCCCAGGACATCCATCCGTACCTGCTCACCGGCCCGCGAGCGGACTGATATCACCGCCCTCATAAATCCCGAATCAAGCCTTTCATAGAGCGCTGAAAAGCCGAGATCGACGGGTTCTCCGATGATCACCGCGTTCAGCAACCCCCCTTCCGCTAACATCATCTGCTGGTGACGGAGAGCTTCTAATGCGTCTCTACGGCCCGAGATTCCGACATTCCCGAAGAAGTAAGCCTGATATTCTTTATCCATCAATACCGCCGGCATCCCCAGAAGAGGTTTAGCAACCGCGGCCCGGGATACCTCAAATATATACCTGTTGACCTTCCGCTGCTGCCCTGCGTCATCTATGGAGACCCCCTCTTCACGCGGAGACAACAACCCGATAGTGACATCGCCCTGAATCAGCGACAACCGTTCGTTTTCCCCCCGCTCCAAGCTCGGTACATGTTCCTTCAGAAAAGCGGTTATCCACTGGCGATAAATCTCCCGCACAACAAGCTCGGCAGCCGCCATCACCTCCTCAAGATTCCGTTGAGGATCATCGCTCGCAGGGAATACTCTCCGCTGCTGCTGATCCTTAAGGCGTACATCGCGGGGGTTGATTTCATAGGAATAATGGAGGCCGCCTTCGCCCGGAGTAACCACCCGTTCGATCTGCAATGATACGGGGTAATTGTATTCAAGATTGGCTCTCCACCTCTCGCCTTGTTCGCGCGCAAATGCGCTAACCCGCCGGTTAACGAGCGCCTCAAGTGACTGCCGTTGCCGCGTTATATAAATCTCCGTCATTCTCCCGATCTCCGCGTCCAAAACCGCGCGAAAAGCCTCAAGGTCATCGGTGCGGCGGCCCGTCGATCGGCCTGCCCCCAGGTCCTCAAAGAGAAGATGGAGCTCTCCTTCCGGGGCCTCAATGGTAAAATGCTCTTTATCGCAATACTGACTACACGCCGGCATCCCGACGCCTTTGAACTGGAGGGCGGTATGCGCCTCTATCCGGGGGGATCCCCGGAGAACATGGACGCGCCCCGCCAGCTCGGGATGACGCCGCAAAAATTGTTCCGCAGAGAATAAGCCCGGCCGCCTCGACAAACGCTGGCCCGCTGTCCGGCGATAGCAGAGATGTCCCCAATAATGCTCTACGCTGCCGTCGGCAAGGATAACCGCCGTTATTGCTGCGGGTAAATTAACGCGACGGTTTCCGTCCTTCTCTTTTTTGACCGCGACCCGCAGGGGAAGACCCCGATGCCTTCCTTTCGCCTGCAGAAAGGGCGCCAAACCGATTTTCTTAAGAACTTTTTCCCCTTTGAGCCTCCATGCGCAAACGTGGGCAAGCTCTTCAAGGCTCAATGTTTTAATATGCTGCATCGGCATTGAACAGTAGGTGCGCGCAAACCTCTCGAGCGTTCGCCGCCGGAGCGCTTCGAGTCCATGCCCCGCAAAGAGCCTCCTCATTTCTTCAGGGGTAACGGGATCCCCTACGCCATCATAGAAAGGGAGCAACATAATGGGCTCTTCCGGCTTCAGCGGATCGCCCTGCGCGCGGCGATACAGGATCGCACCGACCTCATCAGCCGCGAGGCGGGGCATCGGAGAAGCAAGCGAATGCAGCAATTCAGCGACACTCCCCAACGTTACCTTTTCACCCCGATGACGGGCCGTAAAAAGAAGAGTTCTCAATTTCGGCCGCTCCCGGGCAACCGGCATTCCGTCAGGTTTAACGACTAACGAAGCGAAATCAATATCAGCAACAGGAGCATCCGTATCATCCCGATCATAGATCGCGCAAAACGTACGGATCGATTCCGGCATATGCAATGGCTTTTCCTGCGATGACAAGGGACGTAATGTGGCTTTAACCGCAGACGTAGAGCCGGAATACCCGATATTCGCCCATGAGAGCAAAGCACCGGAAACCAAAAACGTAAGTATCTTTATTTTATTATTCATTTTTTTTCTTTTCATAAACAAATCAGAAAAAAAGCACCGCACAGGATGACTATTATATGTATATCTGCAGCAAGTATAGCACAGAATTACCGCAATTTCAAATAAATATCTACAAGTTAATTATACTAACAATTAATTTGTGCTATGCTATCTTTAACGTTAAACGGCTGCCGGTACCCTTGTAGTCTTAAAGAAGGACGGTTAATTGCTCGCAGAGAAAAGTAAAGAAGCTCAACTCCTCTTTGTATATATTTTAAATACGCTAAATTATTTTGCTGTTTCTGCAAATTCTTGTTGACATTCTTTCGTTCACATGTTAGGGTATTCTCACGCGATCGACAACTATGGATACTCTCAACCTCATTCAACGCTGCCGTAAGAAAGATCCTCTCGCCTGGGAAGTGTTCGTCAACCACTACGCGGGGCTCATTTACTGGGCGATCTATGACCGTCTCGGGAAATGGGCTTACCGCTACCACCCCGAAGACATTGATGAGATCCACCAGAATGTCTTCATGAACCTCTGGGGCAAAAATAAACTCGAACAGATCCGCACGACCGACAGGGTTGCCGGGTGGCTGGTTATTCTTGCCGGCAACGAAGCGATCGATTATTTCAAGCGTGAACGACGCAGGATGCCGCCGCTGGCGGCGCCTCACTGCGCGTTCCGCTCGCCGGGTCGTGACGCTCAGGTGACAACTCCCCTCCTGCGAACAAGAGAACCCTCCCCGCGCGATCAAGCAGGTGAAAATGAGCTCATTGCTATCATAGAACACGAAATCAACCGCTTAGCGCCCCGCGAAAAAAATATCATGAGCTTGTACCTGCTCCATCATATGAAATATCGCGAGATCGCAGATACCCTCTCATTACCTCCCGGGACCATAGCGACCGTCATAAAGAACGCACGCGCGCGCCTTAAGGATCGCCTGGGCTATCTCCGGGGAAATGATGTGTAAAGAAGAAAATCGCTACCGAAAGGAGGTGAGATCATGGAAGACCTGATAAAGATCGAGGTCGAGCGCATCTACCGGTTCGACAACGGAGGGCAACTCAAAGCCTTCGCTGACATCATTGTCGGCGGCCAATTCTCCGTCAAGGGGTTCAGGGTCGTTGACGGCAAGAAGGGTCTCTTCGTCAGTATGCCGTCGGAAGTAGGCAAGGACGGCAACTGGTACAATACCTTCAAGCCGATGACGCCCGAGGCTCAAACGGAATTGAACAGGATCGTGCTAGAGGCGTATCAGCAGGCATAAGGCCGGCGGCCGGATGCGGAGCGCCGCGCACGCTTCGCATCCGCCACCCGCTTGAAAACCCGAAAGATCAGGAGGCGTCTATGCATACGAATAAAGCGCTCGGCAGGATCGGCGAAGAGACCGCTGCTGAGTTTCTGCGTACTAAGGGGTACTCAATACTCTTTCGCAATTGGCGCTGCGCGCTCGGCGAGATCGACATCGTCGCCCGCCACCGTGACTATATCGTCTTTGTTGAAATTAAGGCGCGCTCATCGCTCGATTTCGGCCCCGGTTATTGCGCGGTCGGATCCCGGAAACAGCGCAAGCTTATCAACCTCGCGCAGACCTTCCTTAAGAAATACGCCCTGCGCGACGTGCCCTGCAGGATCGATATCGTATCGATCGACATGGACGCTACCGGAGAGCCCCTCAAGATAGAGCTGATCGAGGACGCCTTCTGGGAAAACGAAAGGTAGGTTATCTATGCTGGCCAAGGTCAGCTCAGCTTCGGTCGTCGGAATCGACGCCTGCAAGGTCACGGTCGAGGTCGACATCTCCAACGGGATACCTTCATTCTCGATCGTCGGCCTCCCCGATACCGCGATCAAAGAATCCCGCGACCGCATACGCTCAGCGATCAAGAATTCAGGGTTTGAATTCCCGACAAAACGGATAACGGTCAATCTCGCGCCCGCCGATATCAAGAAAGAAGGCGCGGGGTTTGACCTGCCGATAGCGGTCGCGATACTGGTCGCCACCGACATTCTTCAAAACAACGCGTATAAAGAATATATATTCTGCGGAGAGCTCTCGTTAAACGGCGAGATCAAGCCAATCAAAGGCGCGCTTCCGATTGCGCTCGGTTTCTCGCGGGGAACACTCAGAAAACTCATCCTGCCATATGAGAACAGCGCCGAGGCATCGATCGTCGAAAAAGTCGAGGCCTATCCGGTTCGCGACCTTAAGGAAGTACTCGACCTGCTGAGCGGCGCCGCATTGATCGCGCCTCATACCTGCGACATTGACGCCCTTTTTAAGAAAAATTCCCGCTACCGCGTTGATTTTTCAGATGTCAAGGGGCAGGAACATGTCAAGCGCGGCCTCGAGATCGCCGCCGCCGGCAGCCACAACATCCTGATGATCGGCCCGCCGGGTTCCGGCAAATCGATGCTCGCGAAACGTTTGCCGACCATACTCTCTGAAATGAGTTTCGATGAAGCGCTCGAAACGTCGAAGATCCACAGTGTCGCAGGACTCCTGCCGCCTCGCAAGGGTCTTATCGCAGTCAGACCGTTCCGTACGCCGCATCACACGATATCAGACTGCGCCCTCACCGGTGGCGGCGCCTATCCAAACCCCGGCGAGATCAGCCTCGCCCATAACGGCGTACTCTTCCTTGATGAGCTTCCCGAATTCAAGCGCAGCGTCCTCGAGGTCATGCGCCAGCCGCTCGAGGACCAGACGATCACGATCTCGCGCGTCGCGGGTACGCTCACCTACCCCGCCCGCTGCATGCTTGTCGCAGCGATGAACCCCTGCCCGTGCGGCTTCTTCACCGACCCGAAAAAAGAGTGTCGCTGCACACCGACGCAGATACAGAAGTACCTCTCGAAGATCTCGGGCCCCCTGCTCGACAGGATCGACATACACCTGGAAGTGCCGCGCCTTAATTACGAACAGCTGACAAGAAGAAGTGCATCTGAAAAATCTCAGGAGATAAAAAAGAGGGTCGAAAAAGCCCGAAAGATACAGCAAGACCGGTATCAGAAGAGCAGCTTCTCATTCAACGCCTTCCTGGAACCTAAAGAAGTGGAAGAATACTGTCAGTTGAATGCCGAAGCCAATGAACTCCTGAAAATGGCGATATTAGAGTTGGGGTTGAGCGCGCGGGCGTACGATAAGGTACTGCGGATCGCCAGGACGATCGCTGACCTGGAAGCGAAAGAGACAATCGAAGCGGCGCACATCTCGGAAGCGATCGGTTACCGGAGCTTAGACCGGAATCTTTGGGCATAAAAAGCATTGTACCGCTTCTGAATCTGAACCGGAAAGTGTCCCCTCGCATAAGTTAAAACTGTCCACTTGGGAGAAGCCGCTCATGCCAAGACCATCTCGTGCCTTTCTGAATCCAGGATGTTATCATGTTATTACTCGAGGAAATCAAAAGCAAAAAACTTTCAGGGATAAAAATGATTTTGCTGTTTATCTGTCAATGCTAAAGCGGGCAAAAAGAAAACACGGGATACGACTTTATGCATATTGCCTCATGGAAAACCATGTACACTTATTAATTGACATAGATCATGCACGTATTATGTCAAAATTCATGCACAGTATTAATCTTGGCTATACCGCTTATTATAATGCTAAATATGCTACGGTGGGGCATCTATGGCAGGGTAGATTTAAAAGCAAGCCCATACTAAAAGGTGGTTACTTGATACACTGCGCGAACTATATCGAGCATAATCCCATGAGGGCCGGCGTTATTGACGACATCGCAAATTACCCCTGGAGTAGCTATAAAGAGCGCTGCCTGATGGCAAGTAAAATAATGGTCGATGAGATCAGAGTGGGGACATTTCTCAATATAGATACGGGGACACTTTCAGGTTTGGAATTATAAACGGTACATTTGTGGGCGCAACACCAAAGGAGCATACGCCAGAATTGCACCACAATAACTACCTGCGATAAGGCTTCAGGAGCTCTAAGAGCTCGGGGTTGAGCTGGCACCCGGCTGTGCGCGCGTTATCGCACCAGGCGAGAGCTTGCCCGTAGTTCTGTTGACGATAATAAAGAAACGCCAGATTGCTATATGCCGGCCCCAGCTGTGGATTGATCTCGACCGCCCGCATAAAAGCGCGCGCCGCCTCCGCCGGCTCATTATTGTTCATATACGCCTGGCCGAGCGTGTTATAGAGAAACGCGTCGGGAGGATCGATCAACGCTCCTTTTTTAAGGATCGCCACCGCTTCGGCTGTCTTCCCCTTCTGCAGATATATATTACCGAGGTTATTATACATGCGGGTACTCTCAGGCGCATACTTGAGCGTCCTGGTATAAAAGGTTACCTGATCTCGCCAATACCCATTCTGCCGTATCGTTAGAAGGCAGCATGCTCCGCACATAAACGCCAGAATGCCGACGCCGAATATCCTGTATTTCTTTTCGCGACAGAGAAGATCGATACCGCCGGCGCCCGCCAGGAAAAAACCTATCGACGGCAGATAAAGATAGTGCTCCGCCATAAAAAAAGCCAGCGGCGGGTAGATATTGGAGACCGGCGCGAGCGAACAACAGAACCACGCGATCGAAAAAGAGATTAGCCGATCGTTCCTCTTCCTAAAAAAAACAATGACGAGCGTTGCCGCGATGCCGATACCCGCGAGCACGCGCCAGTCAGCGAAGCCGAACCTCTTCCCGACATATTCCATATGAAGCCCCAGCGGCGCAACCAGCAGCCGCGCGTAGCTGGAAAGCGCAACAAAAAAACCCGGCACGCGCCCCCACATCGCTTCAACAGAAATAGACGGCATAACGCTTGCACAGCAGAAACGCCGTACAGCGACATACACCATGTCCAGTACCGCGATCGACAATAAGCCCCGCAAGCGGACCTTCTCCTTAAAAAGATAATGATAGGTCAGCAACAAAACGGGTAGGATCAGGCTGCTCTCTTTTGAAAGAAGCGCGAGCGCGCAGCACAACATCATCAAAATATAGTTCAGGAACGAGCCGCGCAGCTGGCGCAGATAAAAAATAAACGCCAGGAGCATAAAAAAAACGACAAGAGGATCTCCCCGTCCCGATATGTACGAAACAGCCTCGGTCTGAATGGGATGTATCGTGAATAAAATACCAGCGAAAAAAGCGATGCTGCGTCGCCTGAAGAGCATCTTACTGAAGAAGTAGAGCGCGATACCGGTCAAACAATGGAGCAGAATATTCAAGAGGTGATATGCCCGCGGATCGAGCCCCCACAGCGTATAATCGACCATATAGGTCACCATCTGAAGCGGACGGAAGAAACCGTAGTAACCGCCTCCCCCCGCGCCCATATCCTCGGTGAAGATCTTCGGCAGGTTGACCCAGCTGGTAATATACCGGTTATAATGCACAAAGACCTCATCGTCCCAGATGAAGCCTCCCCGCACTGAGTTCGCGTATACCGCTATCCCCGCCACGGTGATCACTGTGGCAGCGATCAGATCAACCCGTCCGGCAGATACATTTCGAATCAATTTTTTTATGGAGGCAAAAGACATGGGTAAACCCCCGCACATGTATCGGTAACAGCATAAGCAAAAAAAGCCACGATCTCTTGAAGGAGCAGCGAGATCATGGCCCTGAAACCCGGCGCCTTACAGGGCCGAGGTAATAATATCCGTAAACGATTTATCAGAGCGCGGATCAAAGAAATAATGAACCCCTGCCCGGCGCCATTTCAGCCTCAACTCATCAATAGCGAGATTCGACCCGTCCTCAAAACCTTTAACATTGACATCGGAATAAGCGATGATCCGGGCGATCTTATGTTTTAATGTGCTCAGCGTTTTTAAGAATTCAACCGGTTCCGGAGAAACGATCGCCAGATGCGCCAAGAGAACATCATAGCGGGTCGTGGCGCCTTTCGCGATAAGATCATCCATCTTTTCGATGACCGCTACCTCATATCCATATTTACGAAAGACCATCTGTGCTTTGGCAACAACGACCGGATCATGGCAGAGTATCAAAGCGCGTTTGCAGAGCAGATCGGCGACCTTTGAGACCAACACCGCACCGTCAATGGGCTTCGAGATAAAATCATCAACGCCTATCGTCTCGAAGATGTCCCTCATGAGCGCCCTGCCGGTACAGACCAGGACCGGTACCTTCGCGTGCACTGAATCAGCGCGAAGTGTCTTATAGAACTCGAGCCCGCCCATGACGGGCATTAAAACATCGAGCACAACCAGATCGGGCTTATCATTCTTAAGCCTGAAGAGCCCTTCCTTGCCGTTTAAAGCGGTAACAACCTCATATCCACACGCCTTCAGCCGGATCTCCAGGGTCTTGAGCATATCGACATCATCGTCAATAACCAGTATTTTTTTTGCCGTCATGCTACCTTCTGTCTTTTATGATCTCGTTCGCACCTGCCCCACGCACAACCGCTGCGCTGACTCTGGTAGTATCGTATAGCATCTCCCGCGGGTTGTCAATCCTTTCGAAGCGCGCGGGCTTTTCCCCACATCCGTTCTGCCGCTGCAGGGTTATGTAAAGCGAAATAACAACAACCGAGATTCTCATAGAGATCAGGGTCATCGGGCGTCAACGTCGTGAGCTTTGTGTATTCCGCTATCGCCTTCTCGAAGAGCCCGAGCTTAGAGTGGATCCATGCCCGGTTAAAAAGCGCTCTGCGGTGAAGGGGGTCGGTAGCAAGCACCGCTTCAAGCCGGTCAAGCGCCTCAAAATAAAGACCGTTAATAATATAAATGCTTGCGAGACGATAATTAACAATCGTGTTGCCCGGATGCGCGCACAATGCCTTGGTGAGCGCGCAAAACCGACGGTCTTCAGCGCGCAGATATATAAGCATTCTTTTCCGGGATTCCTGATAAAACGGCTCGAGCGACAGCGCTGTCCGCCATTCCTCCGCCGCAAGCTTCTTTTTATCGGTTAAAAAATACAAAACACCCAGCGCATGGCGGGGAAACGGATTGTCAGGAAGGCACCTGATAGCTGCTTCGTATTCACGTCGGGCGGCATCATAATTACTGCTCTCCAGATAGAGGTTCCCGAGATTGTGGTGCGCTCTCCCCGAATCAGGGCACTCTCTGACCAGATTGCGATAAAAAGCGAGCGGTCTCCCCCACTCGAGGTTGCGCACTACGGTACGACCTGAGAAAAAAACGATCGCGCTGACCATCGCGATCATTGAAATGATCGCGGCGACGCGCAACGCCCTGGTTCGCGAACCGGCTTCCTGCAGCCGGAAAAATAAATGAGCCGCTATCGCGAATGCCCCGATCCCGGGCAAGTAGAGCCAGTGTTCCGCCATCATCGCGTTAATCGACAGGATATTTAGGACCGGCAAAAGCCCGATGAAGAAAAAGCCGAGGAAAAAAAAGAGTTTCACTGAACGCTTATAAGAACGCGCCGCGACGATCGCCAAAGCGGCCAGCGTGATGAGCGATATGACCCCCTGCGCGCCGAACGGAGAGCGGATAATAGAAACGGTCCGCTCCATATGAAGGCTCAAGGGAAAGAGTAAGAGCCCGGCGTAAAGCGCGACGATTTTGGGAGTCGTCAGCAGAAAAGGCAGTGCCGGCGGATGCGGTCCCAGCCCGAGCGGCAAGCCCATCACCAGAAGCCGGTACCCCGCATAGAAGGCTATAATCGCCAGAAACCCCAGATATGGAGCGACGACCGCCCTGGACGCCTTCCGCTGACGGCACACCACGCTGTCGTAGAGCACGAGCAAAAAAGGAAAAATAACAGCGCTCTCTTTGGACAGCAGCGCCAGCGCAAAACAAACCAGCGACCAGGCAAGAAACTTCTTTTTTCCGCTGCTGCGGAACCTGGTAAAGGTCAGAAATCCCGCCAGAATAAAAAATGTGCTCAACGGATCGGCGCGACCGGCGATATAGGTAACTGCCTCAACGTTAACGGGATGGACCGCGAATAAAAGAGCGGTTAACAGTCCGACACGTTCATCGCGGCAGAGGTGGCGGACGAAAAAAAAGACCAGCGCGGTGTTCATCAGATGCAGCAGAAGATTCGTCAGGTGATAGCCGACGGGATTAAATTTCCAGAAAGAATAATCAACCATCAGCGACAACATCTGCACGGGCCTGAAGAAATTACTGCCGCCCGCAGCCTGGTACAGGTGCTGGCGGAAGAGTAGCGGGATATTCCTGAAACTTTTAATCGAGCTCTCTTTGACGACCAGATGAAAATCGTCCCACATGAACCCGGTATGTAACGAGGAGAAATAAACGCAGGCAGCGGCAATAAGCAGCAGGAAAAGCGGCAGATGACGGCTTCGCTCTTTCATCAAAAGAGGAAAACCGCGGCCGCAACCACGGTCGAATACCAGCCGTTCGATCCGACAACCGTGGATTGCGTGATATTGGTGGTGCGGACGATCTTACCGCTGATTTTATAGAGCTCTTCCTTCTCGTCCCAGCCCTTGTCCTCTTCGAATTCAATGCCCAACGTTGAGGCAAGCATCGCCGCGGCCAGCTCTTCCGAGGTATCGCCGGCGATCTCTTCAGTCTCGCCGAAAGCATGATGCTCGCTCAGGTACCCGTGAGCGTTGGGATCAGCGGGGATCGCACAGCCGACCGAGGCGGCTATTAACCGGTGCTGTTCGCTGCTCGAGCAGCGTGCCAACACGCAGAAGGTAAACATACCGGGGATGAGCTCTTTCAAGCCTTCATTGCGGGAGATCGTCCGACAACCGGGCGGCAGGATCGACGAAACCTGGACCAGGTTGCATTTCTCGATACCGGCGTCCCGCAAGGCAAGCTCAAAACTGCGCAATTCCTGTTTATGGGTACCAACACCCTTCGTAAAAAACATTTTTTTAGGAAGCAGGATCTTTTTTCTCGACGACAGGATCATCCCTTACCTCCTTTTTCCAGCTGGGCTATCCGTTTGGAAGAAAAGAGATATCCCAGGATCCGGTAGAGCATCTTTCCGGCTAAAAAATCGGACGCCGGCTGGTCTTTGATCGGGCAGAGCTCAACAACATCCAACCCGACGATGTTCTTTTCCATGATGATCGAATAGAGAAAGTCCATAAGCTCATACCACCCTATCCCGCCAGGTTCCGGCGTCCCGACCGCGGGCATCAGAGACGGATCAAAAACATCGAGATCAATCGAGAGGTAGACATTTTTTGACAGCATCGCCGAAGCCTTATCCTTCCAGAGTTCGTCGTCGATAATATCATACACACTGAAAGCGGTGACCCGCGGGGCCGCCGCCTGGGCGGTTATGAAATCTTTCTCTTCCTTACTGAGACTGCGTACACCGACTTCGACGACGGGCACCATCTCGGCGAGGCGCCGGGCCACGCAGGCGTGATTGAACCGCGAACCGTTAAATTCGTTACGCAGATCGTAATGCGCGTCGAGGTACAGGACCGAGAGATCGGGAACCGATTCCTTAAGCGCAGTGACGGCGCCGATGCTCACCGAATGCTCTCCGCCCAGGATAACCGGAAACTTATTCGATTTGACCAGTTCCTGAATATCATCCCTGACTTTTTTGATCATCTCTTCAGGCTCCAGGTCGCGCACCTTTAATTCCGGCATCGTATGGATGCCGACCTTGAACGTCTCCTGGTTAAGCTGCTCGTCAAACTTTTCAAGATGTATGGAAGCGTCGATGATCGCGCGCGGTCCCGCTGCGGCGCCCTTCTTGTAGGTAACCGTCCGTTCATAGGGAACCGGCAGAATGGCTATCTTCGCGCGTTTGAGATTTGAGTACTCGTCGCCCAGACTCAGAAAGTTAGATGTGTCAGTACCGCTCGCTTCGCTCTCCATAAGAACCCTCTCCCCGCCCCCTTCTTAGCGCATTGCCTGTATCG
>JBAWYO010000026.1:0-14178 GCA_037143495.1 Candidatus Omnitrophota bacterium
CGATAGGCCTGGTCTATACGCTCTCCCGCCGTGGGGGGAGGTTGCCCGTCGAAGGCCTGCTCCTCTCCGGTGTCGTTATCAACGTCATCTTTTCAAGCCTTATCCTTTTTTTTATATCGACCGCGCATCAATCGACCGTCCGCGACGCGATCTGGTGGCTTCTGGGGAGTCTTGAGATATTTGATCCGTGGTTACTGCTCATAGCAGCGCTCTTTGTTCTTGCGGGCTGCGCTGTCTGCTTCAGTTTTTACCGCGAACTTGACGCGCTTTCTCTCGGCGAGGAAGAGGCGCTCCATTTGGGCATCGACACCGAACGCGTCAGCACGATACTCTTCATTACCGCTTCGCTCATGACGGCGGTACTGGTGTCGATCTGCGGACTGATCGGTTTTGTCGGGTTGATCGTTCCGCATATAGCGCGATCATTCGTCGGGTCGGGTCACCGATACCTCGTGCCGGCGACCGCGCTCATCGGGGCGATTCTCCTTATCGCCGGCGACGTCCTGGGAAGAACGCTGCTCTGGCCGATCGAAATCCCGATCGGCGTTGTTACCTCGATCCTCGGCGGCCCTTTTTTTCTTTACCTGCTTGCCCGCGGAAAAGGGGGGAGGTGGCGATGAGCGAGCTGTTGCGCGTCCGCGGTCTTTCGGCAGGCTATGGCGCTTCTATTATCCTCAGCGACATCGATCTCTCGATAGAGCAGGGGAGCTTTGTCGGTATTATCGGACCGAACGGGTCCGGCAAGAGCACGCTCTTAAAATCGATCAGCAGGACGCTGCGACCGATCACGGGCACCGTCACTCTCAGGGGGGTTGATATTTTGCGGCTGCCGCTCGGCGCTCTTGCGCGTTCGATAGCGGTCGTATCGCAGGAGACCCCGGTCATCTTTGAGTATCTTGTCCGCGATATGGTCATGATGGGTCGAATACCGTATCAGCGCAGATTCGGCGCTCCGTCTTCCGGCGACAGCGTCGCGGTCAGCGAAGCGCTTCGATTGACCGGTACCGGCACGATCGCTGATCGCTCGATCCATGAGCTGAGCGCAGGGGAGCGCCAACGGGTCATGCTCGCGAAAGCATTGGCCCAGCGCCCGGAACTGCTCATTCTGGATGAGCCGACTTCGCATCTTGATATCAGCCACCAGGTTGAGATCCTCACTCTTCTGCGCGACCTTACGACACATAGAAGAATGACTATTATCGCTGTTTTGCATGATCTGAATCTGGCTTCGGCATACTGTGACCGCCTGGTGCTTCTTGATCGGGGCCGCGTCCGCACACAGGGCAGCCCCGGAGAAGTCCTGACCTATCAGGCCATCGAGGAAGCGTATAAAACCGTTGTCCTGGTTAAAGAAAATCCCCTCACCGGCAGGCCGCATATTTTTCTGGTTCCACGGCAACGTGGGGAAACCGGCACATTTTGATGTTATTCTAACCGGAAATATGCTATAAGATTAGTTTATGTTCCTCAAAAAAGCTCTCCTGCTTTCATTTATCAGCCATTCTGTTCTGGTGATAGTCATGGCTATCATCATGACGCTGACCCCGCACGCCAGAACACGCGCGATCCAGGTAACGTACTTTCAAGTACAGCCTCCCAAGGCGGTTATTGAAAAAACGACCATTTCGATCAGGAATGAGCCCGCGATCGTTACCATAAGAGAACGCAGCAGCGAGGAAGAGGCAAAAGCGGCGCAAGCAGCTACCGCGGAACAACTCCGTCAGAATGCGTCGGCTGCTGCCGCAAGAAAAAGCAAAGCTTCAAAGGAGCGTCTTGATGTTCGCCGGAAAAAACGCCTCAAAAAACCTCCGGCTAGTAAAAAAATCCTGCCACAACCCACCGCTGAGGACCTGAAGATCCCTGAACCGGCCGACAATGGTTCTGCCGTCGGTACCATTGCGGGAACAACGATCCCGAATACGGTACAGGGGATGGAATATAATCGCTATATCAAGGAAGCGATATTGCGAAATCTTGAAAACTGGTACGCGCGCGAATGCCAGGAGGGCGAAGTCGCCGCGGTTTTCGTACTTGATCAGAGCGGGGAACTTCTCAGTCTTAAGATCATTGAAGAACGCTCGTCCGCAGACCCCGAATTACGGCATATCGCCTATGAAAGCATACGCTCCGCCGCTCCCTTTAAGCCATTCCCCGAAAGCCTTGAACTTAAACGGGTCACGTTCACCTTGACGGTAGTATTTAAACGAAAACAACGTTGACGCCACATTTTCCTTTGACATTATCCGCTATATACTATATAATCTTAAACAAAATCTTAAACGGAAAGGTGTGATATTAATGTCTCGAGTCGAGATAAGTGCTGGCGAGCCGTTTGAACGTGCGCTGCGAAGATTCAAGAAGAAAATAGAGCGCGACGGCGTCATAAAGCTGCTAAAAGCCAGAAAACATTACGAAAAACCGAGCGAGCGCAAACGTAGAAAACAGCGTGAAGCCCGTTCCGGCAGAAACAAGAAATTTTATTAAGAATACGGCGGCGCGCCTCTTCTGGTTCAGCTGATCCGGTAAGCGCGCCGCCCTTTCAATGCCATCAGGTTCTCTCATGAGACGATATGTTGCATGCGCTCTGATAGCGGCAGCCGCGGCAGTAGTATGTGCCGCACACCCCGCGAGCGCCACTGAAGACAGAACGTATCGCCGCGTGCTCTCCAACGGCATTATTGCCGTCGTGCAGGAATCCCACCGATCAGCGCTGACCGCAGTAGAACTTCGCGTAAAAACCGGCAGTTCATCTGAATTCCAGTTCTTAGGCTCAGGCATATCGCACTTCGTCGAACATATGCTTTTTAAGGGCACGAGCCGGCGCCCGCACCCCGGCGATATCGAACAAGAGATCAAAAAACTCGGCGGCTACATCAACGCCTTTACGGGGCAGGATACCACCGGGTATCACGCTATCGTACCTTCCGAACACACAGCAGCCGTCCTCGAGATCGTCCAGGATATCATCAGCGGCCCGCTCTTCGACGCCGCCGAGCTCGAGAAAGAGCGCGCCGTGATCCTTAAGGAAATTAAACTCCACCGCGATGAACCCTCGCAATATCTCGGCCAGCTGCTCTGGTCAACCATGTTCCGCGTTCACAGCTACCACTATCCGGTCATCGGCTACGATTCACTTTTTAAAAAATTGACCAGGGATGACCTTCTCCGGTATTACAAATTAGCTTATGTCCCCGATAATATTGTGATCGCCGTGGCAGGAGACGTCAATGGTCCGAAAACACTCGAAGAGATCACCAGATTATTCGGCTCACTTGAGCGAGTATCGCCGCCGGGAATAACGGCGCCGCAGGAGCCGGCGCAGATCGTACCTATGGAACGGGAGGAAGAGCGGGAGGTCTCACAAACCTATATCGCGCTGGGTTTCAGGGGCATCCAGCTCGGCAATCAGGACCTCTTCGCGCTTGATGTTCTTGCCGCGATCCTCGGACAGGGGGAAGATTCCCGTCTCTACCGTACGCTCTATCGCGAGAAACGCTGCGTTTATTCGATAGATGCTTTTGATGAGACACCAAAAGATCCCGGCGTCTTTGCCATCACGGCGATCTGCCCGCCGCCGCAAACAGAGGAAGCCATCGCCGCCGTCTGGCAGGAGATCGACGCGATCGCGGCGAACCCGATCACTGAGGCTGAACTTACCCGGGTTAAGAACCAGGTCAGCAGCTCCTATGCCTTCGGCAAGCAAACCGTGCAGGATATTGCGAGCGATCTGACCAACAGCGAGATCATGATCGGCGACTCCGGCTTTTCACGCAAGTACCTCGACGGCATTAGCGCGGTTACGCGCGAACAGGTACTGGCGGTTGCCCGTAAATATCTACGCCGGGAGTCTGCCACGCTGGTCCGCCTTGAACCGAAAAAAGAACCTCTACCACCTTCCGCCGGACACGTCGCCTCCGCGAGCCATCCGTTGAGCTTTACGACGGAAACGCTCGAGAACGGCCTCCGGCTCATCCTTCTTGAGGACCATTCACTTCCGATCTTTTCACTCAACGCGTTCGGCTTGGGAGGAGTCAGATCTGAAAGCGCGTCAACGAGCGGTATCTCCGCGCTCGTCGCCAATACGCTCACCTGTGGAACACCAACCAGGACTGAGAATGAGGTCTCATCACAAATCGAAGGTTGCGGCGCAAGTCTCGATCTTTTCAGCGGCAATAACTCATTCGGCCTCACGAGCAGCTCGCTCAGCTCCGAAAGCACGCGCCTTATCGATATCGCCAGCGACATTCTTGTTAATCCTCTTTTTCCCGCCGATAAAGTCGACCGCGAGAAAAAAAAGGCGATGGCATCGATCGACGCCATTCGTGACGACATTTACCAGACCGGCATACGGACCCTCAAGCATCTCTTATACCGCCGACATCCTTATCGCTTCTCCAACGCGGGAAGCCGGTCATCGATCGAACGGCTGACCAGGGAGGACCTGGCGGCCTACTATAGGTCCTATTACACGCCCGCTTCGATGGTCCTGGCGGTCGCCGGAGACATTGACAAAAAAGCCGTCATTGGCCGACTTAACGAAAAATTAAAGAACTTTAAAAAAAGTGCCGCGCCGCCTATTGTTGTGCAGCCTGAAAAAGCACGTATACGCTCCCGGGAGGTTTCCCGGCCGATCAACAAAGAACAGTCGCTCTGCCTGCTCGGGTACCTCGGAACTTCGATCTACAATCACGATCAATACGTTCTTGAGGTTCTTGCCTCCGTCATGTCGGGGATGAACGGAAGGCTCTCGGAGAGTATCAGGAAGGAACGCGGCCTTGCCTACACGCTGGACACGCGGTCCATTCCGGGCCTGGAGAAAGGCATTATCATCTTTTATATCGGCACCACCCGCGATAAGCTGACAACCGCCCGCGAAGAACTTTTCAAACAGATCGATCTTCTTACCGCTCACGGGATAACCGGTGATGAGCTGCGCTCAGCATCCGCGGAGCTCATCGGAGAGCGCAGAATGCATCTCCAGAAGGTTCAGGATCTGGCGGCTCAGGCAGCCCTCGGATCGCTCTATGGTATCGGGTATGACGACTTCCTGAAATACGACGACCGGATACGCCACATAACCAAAGAGTGTGTTCTGAGAGCTGCCCGCAAATATCTCAGGCCTAACGCATACGTTCTGGTCTCGATCAAAGGAACGAAGTAGGAGCATCGTATGGTAACAGATACAAAACGGACAATCGCTTTAGTGCTCAGCGGCGGATCAGCACGCGGGCTTGCGCATCTCGGAGCGATAAAGGTCTTTAAGGAAGAAGGGATAACATTCGATCTGATCGTCGGCAGTAGTATAGGCTCCCTGGTTGGCGCTGTTTATGCGCTCGATTGTCCGCTGGACGAGATCCTGAAGATCGCCTTACGGACCTCGGCAAACGATATCATCGACGTTACGCTTTCGCGGATGGGGCTCGTGGAAGGAAATAAACTGGAAGCCCTGATCAGGGCAGCGGTCGGCGGCAGGACATTCGCCGATGTCAAGATACCGCTCGCCATAGCGACGGTCGATATCGAGACCGGCGAAGAGGTCTGTTTCACGAGCGGCGATCTCGTCAAGGTAATTAAAGCGAGCTGTTCGCTTCCCGGGATCTTTAAACCGGTTGAAATCGACGGGCGACTCCTCATGGACGGGGGGATCAAGCATCATCTGCCGACCGGCATCGCTAAAAAAATAGGCGCGGACCATACGGTGGCCATTGATGTCGGTTTTTGCGTCAAAAAAGCCAAGATCGCGAATATGTTCGGCATTATCATGCAATCGATCCAGATACTCGGCCAGGAGCTGAGCCAGCACCAGTCAGGAGAGGCTGATCTTCTTATCAGGCCCGATCTTGGCGAAGATATGGACCAGATGGCTTTCGATAAAGCCTCATACATTATCAGTAAAGGCGAAGAGGCCGCGCGCGCGGCCGTACCGCAGTTAAAAAAATTGATGGAGGGCCGTCGTTGATGAGCACAGGTGAAGAGCGGGAAAAAAAAATAGATGAAACATGGAAAGCTTCGGTCGAAAAACAGAAAGAGACGGATGATGCCGGCGCGGTGAGTGATGCCGGGTACCCGCCCGAGATGACTTTCGAACTCTTTCTGTCAAGTCTTGTCATCGAAGGCCTGATCGCGCTCGGCGAAATCGAGAATCCCGCCACTCAAAAGAAAGAGACCCAACTCGCGCAGGCGCGCTATATTATCGACATTATCGCGTTGCTCGCGTCCAAGACCAAGAACAATCTGACCGGGGAAGAGCAGGAAGCTATTGATCGCGGCCTCTACGAGCTGAGAATGCGCTACGTGGCCAAGGCCCCTACCACCGAAAAAGGACCGAAGGTGACCATGTGACCGTCGCCCTGATTATCGCCGCGGCAATTCTCGTCGCCACGACGCTTATCATCGCTTTCCGGCAACAATCCTCATCAGCGTCCTCCTGGCTCAAGCAGGATATCGAGGCGCTGCGTACCGATCTCACGACAAGCCTCGAGAACCTCACCGCACAGATGAATGACCGCCTCCGGGATAATTCGTCACTGCTCGGCGAGCGTCTCGACCACACGACCCGTGTCGTCAATTCGGTCAGCGAGCACCTCGGCAGGATCCACGCGGCCTCGATCAGGATCTTTGAAATAGGCAAAGATATCTCCTCCCTCCAGGAGCTGCTGCGCGCTCCCAAAATGCGCGGCGGCATCGGCGAATACTTCCTTGAGGACATACTCTCCCAGGTTATGCCGAAAAGCGAGTTTTACCAGAGCCAGTACGTCTTTAAGGCTGGTCAGCAGGTCGATGCGGTTATAAAATTGGGGAAGCGCCTCGTGCCGATCGACGCGAAATTTCCGCTCGAAAATTTCCGCGTTCTCCTTGCAGCGCCGACCGATGACGAAAAACGCGTCGCGCGCAAACAATTCACCGCTGACGTAAAAAAACATATCAGCGATATAGCTTCAAAGTATGTCCTGCCTGATGAGGGAACCTTCAACTTCGCCCTCATGTACATTCCGGCCGAAAATGTTTATTATGAAACGATCATCAAGGATGAAAAATTCGCCGATGAAACGGGCCTCTTTCAGTTCTCGCTCGAAAAACGGGTCATCCCCGTTTCACCCAATACGCTCTACGCCTACCTGCAGGTCATTCTGCTCGGCCTTAAAGGGATGGCGGTCGAGAAGGACGCCCAGGCTATCCTTGCCGGCCTCGACCGGCTTGAAGGCGACTTCGAAAAGATCAGTGATGATTTCGCAAAACTGGGGGGTCACCTGAGCGACTCCCGGAAAAGTTTTGACAATGCAGAAAAGAAATTGCACCGCGCCCAGGAAAGGATCGTCCAGATAGGCTCGCTGCAACAGGAGGAAAAGGTTCTTGCCTATGAACAAAAAAGCGCTCTTTAATTTCCTGAGGGTAACCATCAGCATCGGATTAATAGCCTTTCTTTTCTGGCTTATGAGAGGCTCCATCGGCGACGTAACACAGGCGATGCGCACCGCCAACAAATGGACACTCCTCCTGAGCTTCCTGGTGGTCGTGATAGGAATGTTCCTCTTGAGCGTTCGCTTGCGCTCACTGATGAAAGCTCAACACTTGCCCGTCTCGCTTAAAGACGCCATTTATCTCACCTTTATCGGGCAATTCTTCAGCAACTTCCTCCCGACATCGAGCGGAGGGGATATCGTCAAAGCATTCTACGCGGCGCGCAAAACCGGAAAAAAAGTGCACTCTATCGCCGCTATCATCTTCGACCGGTTATTAGGGACCTTCACGCTCATCCTGATGGTCCTGATAACCTCGCTTATTGTCAAACGCACATTCCTCAGCAGCTCAATTACGACTTTTCTCTTTATAGCGCTCGCTCTTTCCCTGGTGCTTTTTTTGATCATCTTTAATAAAGGTGTCGCGAAAAAGATCCCGTTCCTGGGTTTCTTTGCCCGTCTTTTCAACGCCGAGGGGAAGACAAAAGATCTTTATGAGATCATCAATAATTACAAAAAGCATCCCGTGTTGCTGATGCGCGCTATCCTGATCTCGATACTTTTGCAGTCGCTGATGTTCTGCGCGGTCTATCTCGTCATCCGCAGCCTCGGCTACCATGTTTCACTCAAGCTTGTTTTTCTCTGGATGCCGATCATCAGCACCGCTGCAATGGCGCCTTCGATCAACGGCCTCGGCGTCCGGGAAGGTGCTTTCGTCTTATTTTTTCAGTCTGCCATGGGGAAGCAGGGCGCGTTTGCCCTCAGTATTCTCTGGTTCGGCATTAATTTTTGCATCAGCCTGATCGGCGGCGTCTTTTATCTTTTTACCCGGCAGCATAAAGAACATCAGGCAGCGACATGAGACGCCATGGCCATTGACAACAGCCTCCTTGAGACGCTGGCATGCCCCGCGTGCAGATCAAAAGTTGTCCTGGTCGATGAGCGGATCGCGTGCACGAACCGGTCATGCGGTCTTTCATATCCTATCCGTCAGGGGATCCCGGTCATGCTGGTTGATGAGGCCCTGCCTTTAAAAAAACCGATCTACGACACACGAAGGGGAGACCTATGAAAAAGATCCTGGTAATTCACGGCCCGAACCTGGCACTCCTGGGAAGCCGCGAGATCAATGTATATGGTAAGGTCACGCTCAAACAGATCAACGCTGAACTCTTAGCGCTCGCCAAGAAGAACCGCGTGACGCTCAAGATCGCGCAATCCGACCATGAAGGCGAGATTGTCGGTCTTATCGGAAAATCAAAAGGCTTTTTTGACGCGCTCTTGATCAATCCCGCCGCCTATACTCATACCAGCGTCGCTATCCGTGACGCGATCAGCGCGATCCCGCTACCCTGCGTTGAAGTCCACCTCTCGAATATTTATCAGCGGGAGGAGTTCAGGCACACCTCGCTTATCGCCCCAGTAGCCTGCGGCCAGATATGTGGTTTTGGCCTTACCAGCTACCTCCTGGGGCTCGAAGCCCTCATTTCTCTCCTTAAAGAGCGCCGATAATGACGAATCGCCTTATCGCGCTGGGCAAACGCCTACAAAAAGAATCGCTGAAGGCGTTACTGGTATCCAAACCCGCCAATATCTACTATTTAAGCGGTTTTACGTCACCTGACGCGCTCTTACTCATTACGCCGTTCGCGCGTTTCATTATCACTGACGCCCGTTATAAAGAAGAAGCGCAGGAGCTTAAAGGCTTCGAACTGCGCCTTATCGACAAAACGTACCACGATTCGATCGTACAGATTGTGCGCGAAACCGGCATTAAAAACGTTGGTTTCGAATCGGAAGATCTCACGTATGGCCGCGTAGCGAGACTTTCCCGGTCACTTAAAAAAGGGGGGGTCAGCATGCGGGCGACCGTAGGCCTTACTGAGGACCTGCGCGCGCTCAAAGAGCCGGCCGAGATACGCTCGATCAAGGCTGCCGTGGGGGCCGCCCAAAAAGCCTTCGCCGCGCTCAGGATCGTGCCCGGCATGACCGAAAAAGAGGTCGCGCGCCGTCTCGATGAGCGCATGATCGCTGCCGGCGCCCAGGGGAGCGCTTTCACCACGATCGTCGCCAGCGGAAAGAACGCCTCCCGGCCGCACGCGATAACAACCGACCGCCGCATCTCCCGCAATGAGCCTGTCGTGATCGATTTCGGCGCCCGCGCGGGGATGTACAACTGTGACTTGACAAGGGTTAAGGTTTTAGGTAAAATACAGGGCACCTTACGCGACATCTTTTCGATCGTACGGGAGGCGCAGCAGCGCGCTATAGCGGGCGTCAGGCCGGGTATGCGGGCGCGGGACATTGATAAGATCGCACGGGATTTTATAGCATCCCGGGGTTACGGAGGATCTTTCGGCCACGCACTCGGACATGGCGTTGGCATCGAAGTTCATGAAGCTCCCCGGATCTCGGCAACGAGCCCGGATACCCTGCAGCCGGGAATGGTAATCACCATTGAGCCGGGGATTTATCTTGAGAGGATCGGCGGCGTACGCCTCGAAGATATGCTCCGGATCACCGAAACAGGTTACGAGGTACTGACTGATGATATCCCCCAACGAGATCAATAGAGGTTTATACATAAAGCTTGACGGCGAGATTTATGTCGTTGACGAGTTTCAAAACATAAAACCCGGCAAGGGCGGTTCATTCGTACGGACGCGGCTCAGAAGCGTTAAGCTTGATACCGTGATCGAGCGGACCTTCCGCGAAGTCGAAAAGATCGATAATATTTTCGTCGATGAAAAAACACTCGTGTATCTCTACCACGCGGGCGAATCATATCATTTTATGGACCAGGAAAACTACGAAGAGATCGTGGTCGAAAAAACGGCGCTCGGGCATGCGGCCGGTTACCTGAAAGAGAATACGGAAATATCAGCCGCCGTTTATGAAGGGCGGCTTCTCAATATCACCCCGCCGCTGTTCGTTACGCTCAAGGTCGTCAGCACTGAACCAGGTATCAAAGGAGATACCGCAAAAAGCGGCACCAAACCAGCAGTACTAGAAACGGGTATCAGCATTCAAGTCCCGCTGTTTATCGATAGTGATGATACCCTTAAAATAGATACCCGGAGCGGCAGTTACGTTGAAAGAGTGAAATAAAGGAGATCGCGAGAATGAACCTCAAAGAAATCAAAGAACTGATAGAGCTCATGGATGAGAACGATCTGACCGAACTTGAGATCGAAAAAGAGGGCATGAAGATCCGTCTTAAGCGCTTCAGGGAAGGGAAGGTCGAACAGCGTATTGAGATGATACCGGCGAATTATATGCCCGCGCCGGCAGCGACGACCGCCGCGCCCGCAGCACAAAAACCTGAAGAACCCGTAAAGAAGTATATTGAGATCAAAGCCCCGATGGTCGGCACCTTCTACGAGGCGCCGTCTCCTGACTCGGCCGCCTATGTCCAGGTCGGACAGGATATAACCCCCGGCCAGGTTCTCTGCATTATCGAAGCGATGAAGCTGATGAATGAGATCAAGTCTGAGATCAAGGGGAAGATCGTCGAAAAACTCGTCGATAACGCACAGCCGATCGAATATGGTCAGGTTTTATTCCTGGTAGACCCGGCATAAACTTCCCGCTGGCACGTACGCCGTCGCCACAGAACAGGATACAAAACGATGTTCACAAAAATACTCATCGCCAATAGAGGCGAAATCGCGATACGCATCATCAGGGCATGCAAGGAACTCGGCATCAGGACCGTTGCCGTCTATTCCGAGGCTGACGCTGACTCTCTCCATGTGCGCCTGGCGGATGAGGCTGTCTGCATCGGCGCCGCCCAATCAAGCCAGAGCTATCTGAATATCCCCAATATCATCAGCGCCGCGGAGATCGCGGATGTCGAAGCGATACATCCCGGATACGGTTTTCTTGCTGAAGACGATCATTTTGCTGAGATCTGCGAATCATGCCAGATCAAGTTCATTGGACCTTCATCAGAGACGATCAAGCTGATGGGCGACAAAATGGTCGCTAAAGAGAATGCGAAACGCGCCGGGCTGCCGGTCATACCGGGCAGCACGGGACTTGTTAAGGATAAAGATGAGGCATTGAAGATCGCCAAAAAACTTAAATATCCCGTCATTATCAAAGCAACCGCCGGCGGCGGCGGTAAAGGCATGCGGATCTGTCATAATGACGTTCGCCTGATAAGCGCTTTTCTTACCGCACAGCGGGAAGCTGAAGCGGCATTCGGTAACCCTGCAGTCTATATTGAAAAATACATCGACCAGCCCCGTCACGTAGAGATCCAGATCCTCGGCGACCAGTACGGCCATATCGTTCATCTCGGAGAGCGGGATTGTACGATCCAGCGCCGTCACCAGAAACTCATTGAGGAATCGCCTTCACCCGCGCTCGATTCAAAGACACGCAAAAAGATGGGCGAGATGGCGGTCAAGGCGGCAAAGGCGGTCAATTATGTCAACGCCGGTACGATCGAGTTTCTCCTGGACGAAGAAAAGAATTTCTATTTCATGGAAATGAATACACGCGTGCAGGTCGAGCACCCGGTCACCGAGCTGGTCACCGGGATCGACCTGATAAAAATGCAGATCAAGATAGCCGCCGGTGAACGGATCCCTTTCAAACAGGAAGAGATCGAGTTTAAGGGCAGCGCGATCGAGTGCCGTATTAATGCCGAGGACCCGGATAAAGATTTTATGCCGTCACCCGGCGTTATTACAACCTTTATCGCTCCCGGCGGCCCCGGCATCCGCCTTGACTCTCATGCCTACCAGGGATACAAGATCCCGGTTTGTTACGATTCGATGATCGGTAAACTCATCGCCTACGGCAAAACGCGCACCGACGCAATACGGACCATGCAGCGCGCGCTTGACGAATTCACGATCGAGCCGATAAAAACGACCATCCCGTTCCACCGGAAGGTCCTCAGTGATCCTTCGTTCCTGCGCGGCAAATTCGCGACTGATTTTGTCGAAAAGTTTTTTATGAAGCAGGAACCAAAATAAGCACTATTAACGACGTTTACCAAGGAGGTTGTTCGATGAAAAGAATTGGAACGCTGACGGGCGGCGGCGACTGCCCGGGACTCAATCCAGTTATTCGTGCGATCGTACGAAGGGCTCACGTTGACGGGATCGAAGTACTTGGCATCAAGAACGGCTGGAAAGGCCTTATTGAGAACGATACCATGATACTCGACCTGAAATCCATCTCGGGAATACTCCACCGCGGAGGCACGATCCTGGGCACCAGCAGAACCAATCCCTACAAGAACCCTGATGATGTAGAGAAAGTGAAATATCACTTCAAAACGCTCGGCCTGGACGCGTTAATAGCCATCGGGGGCGAAGATACGCTTGGCGTGGCCGCTAAACTCCACAAGGAAGGTTATAATATCGTCGGAGTCCCTAAAACCATTGATAATGACCTTTCAAACACTGATTACACCTTCGGTTTCGATACCGCGGTCAACATCGCGATGGAAGCCATCGACCGTCTTCATACGACCGCCGAAAGTCACCACCGCATCATTGTCTGCGAGGTTATGGGCAGGCATGCCGGTTGGATCGCAGTTCATGCCGGACTCGCGGGCGGCGCCGATGTCATCCTCATCCCTGAGATGCCGATCGATATCGACGACGTTTGCATGCAGCTGAAGAAACGGCGGGAACGCGGCAAAACTTTCAGCATTATCGTCGTCGCCGAAGGAGCGAAATTCAAAGAAGGGCAGATGTTGACCCAGGAAGAAAAACTAGATGCTTTCGGGCACGTCAGGCTCGGCGGCATCGGTCAGGCGCTCTCCGAGATCATTGAGGAGAAGACCGGGTACGAAACAAGAGTAACCGTCCTGGGGCATATCCAGCGCGGAGGATCCCCGACGGCATTCGACCGCGTCCTCGGGACGCGATTCGGGGTCGAAGCGGTCAATCTCGCGCTCAAGGGGAAATTCGGTTACATGGTCAGCCTCCAAGGGAACCGGATCGAGGCGGTCGATATCAAGGAAGCTACCGGCAAACTCAAAACCGTTGATATGGAACTCTGCAAGATGACCAAGATCTTTTTCGGATAGCTCATTACCATGCAGAAACAAACAAAGATCAAAGGTATCCTGACCACATCGTCGGACCTGCTGCGAGCCGTCGCAGAGCAGGCGAACCTGATCGAGGCTTCAGCGGATGCCATCACCGCCGCGCTCAAAAACGGCGGCAAACTCCTCGCCTTCGGCAACGGGGGCAGCGCGGGCGACAGCCAGCACATGGTCGCCGAACTCGTCGGGAGATTTTCACGCGAAAAAAAACCCCTGCCGGCTATCGCGCTCAACGCAGATCCCGTCATATTAACGGCCTTAAGCAACGATTACGGCTACGAGTTTTCATTCTCAAAACAGATCGAAGCGCTGGGTATGGCCGGTGATGTCGCCTTCGCGATATCTACCAGCGGTAACGCCAAGAATGTGACACACGCGGTTGAAACCGCCCATCAGCGGGGGCTCATTACCATCGGCCTGACGGGGAAAGACGGTGGCGCGCTTGCGCGCGTGGCCGACCGTTGCCTCATCGTCCCGTCGCAGAATACCGCCCGTATTCAGGAAGCGCACATTGCGATCATCCACATCATCTGCGAACTGATAGAAGAAGCTTTCATCTGACAGCATACAAGGTACTCGTGAACAAGAAGATTCTTCCGGTCTCCTCTCTGGCAAGGCGGTTGCGGCCTCTGCGGAGTAAACATAAAAAAG
>JBAWYO010000027.1:0-14094 GCA_037143495.1 Candidatus Omnitrophota bacterium
GTCAATATCAATATGGATAACCTTCGCGTTGGGGGCAAACGCGTCGACGCGTCCGGTAACCCGGTCATCAAAACGCGCGCCGACCGCGATGATCAGATCGCTCTCCATGATCGAATGGTTCGCGTATGCCGTCCCGTGCATGCCCAGCATCCCCAGCGAGAGCTCGTGTGTCTCAGGAAAACCTCCCAATCCCATCAAGGTCGTCGTCACCGGCGCCTGAATAGCTTCAGCAAAGGCGCGAAGCTCTTTGGATGCGCCTGAGATAAGAATGCCGCCGCCCGCGTAGATCACCGGCTTTTTCGAGTTCTCAATAAGCCGCGCGGCCCGCTTGATCTGTCCCGGGTGGCCGAAATACGTCGGCTTGTACCCGCGCACCGAAACCTCGCTCGAATACTGGAATTCGGTCTCTTTCATCTGGACATCGACGGGTATATCGACCAGGACCGGACCCGGCCTCCCGGTCGAGGCGATATGAAAAGCTTCCCGGATGATCAGCGAAAGATCCTCGACGTTCTTGACCAGGTAATTATGTTTCGTGATCGGACGCGTAATGCCGATAATATCGGCTTCCTGAAAAGCGTCGTTGCCGATCAGTGTCGTTTTGACCTGGCCCGTTATCGCGACCATCGGTATCGAATCCATATACGCGGTCGCTATTCCCGTAATCAGGTTGGTCGCGCCCGGTCCCGACGTCGCCAGACAAACGCCGACCTTGCCGGTCGCGCGCGCATAGCCGTCGGCGGCATGCGCGGCCGCCTGCTCATGTCGCACCAGGATAAAGCGTATCGGCGCGTCGTAGAGAGCGTCGAACGTCGGCAGGAGCACCCCGCCCGGGTAGCCGAATATGACCTCGACGCCCTCTTTTTTAAGTGATTCTATCAGTATCTTTGCACCAGTAAGTTTCATAGGTATCCTCTATCGCTTAAATTTATTTTGTCTCCCTGACCGCCAGAACCGCGCCCTGGTCAGCCGATGTCGCGAATTTCGCGTATCGCGCCAGATATCCCGGGACCACCCGGGGCGCCGGCCCCTTCCACTTCTTCAGGCGCCGTTTCAGCTCAGCCGCCGGCAACTTCACTTCCAGCTTTCTCTTAGGTATATCGATCGTTATGATGTCTCCATTTTTTAGCGCGGCGATGGGACCGCCTACCGCGGCTTCAGGGGAGATATGCCCTATGCAGGGACCTTGCGTGCCTCCGGAAAACCTTCCATCGGTGATGAGCGCCACATCCTCGGCGAGCCCCATCCCGACGATCGCGGCCGTCGGGCTGAGCATTTCACGCATACCCGGTCCGCCGCGGGGCCCTTCGTAGCGTATAACAACTACACTGCCCTTCTTGATCAGGCCCGCCATGATCGCCTTCATCGCTTCCTCTTCGGAATTGAAAACAACTGCCGTGCCGGTGAAGGTGAGCATCTTTTCTGAAACCGCGGTCTGTTTCACGACCGACCCGCCCGGCGCGATATTGCCTTTAAGGACGGCGATGCCGCCCTCCGGATGATACGGATCATCGAGCGGCCTGAGCACATCCTCATCGAAGATCTCGGCTGCCGCGGCGATCTGGCCGATCGACCTGCCGCTGACCGTCGGCAGATCGTGCAGTGACCCCTTGAGGCGCTTCATCAGCGCGGGGATCCCGCCCGCGTACTCGAGATCCTCCATAAAATATTTGCCGCTCGGTAATATTGACGTCAGGTGCGGCGTCGTCTTGCTGATCTTATCGAAGAGATCGAGCGAAACATCGACGCCGGCTTCTTTGGCTATCGCGATCAGATGGAGCGCGGTGTTCGTCGAACCGCCGAGCGCCATATCGACGCGTATCGCGTTCTCGAACGATTTTTTGGTCATAAAACGTAACGGGGTTATCTTCTCATTGACGAGCTCGACGATGCGCTCTCCGCTCATCGACGCGAACCGGTCTTTATCGGCGGATACCGCCAGCGAGGTCGCGCATCCCGGCAGGCTCAGGCCCAGCGTCTCGGTCAGGCACGACATCGTATTGGCCGTGTAGAGACCCTGGCAGGAACCCATGCCCGGGCAGGCACGGCACTCGAGCTCATCGAGCTCGCCGCGGCTGATCTGGCCCTGTTTGTACTTGCCGATCGCCTCAAAGGTATCGGCGACGAGCGAGAGCCTCCTGCCCTTGTACCGGCCGGAGATCATCGGCCCCGCGGTCACGACGATCGCGGGGATATTGAGCCGCGCGATCGCCATCAGCATACCCGGCGTGATCTTATCGCAATTGGTCAGGCAAACGAGTCCGTCGAACGCGTGCGCGCTGACGACCGATTCGACGAGATCGGCGACGAGTTCCCGCGAGGGGAGCGAATACCGCATCCCGTTATGCCCCATCGCGATACCATCACAGATACCCGGCACGCCAAAGAAGAACGGCACGCCCCCGCCCGAACAGATCCCGCGCTCGATAAAGCGTTCAAGCCGCTTCATGCCGATATGCCCGGGAATAATGTCCGTCGAACTCGAAGCGACCGCGATAAACGGTTTGCGCATCTCTTTCTTCGAGATGCCGGTCGCGTATAAAAGTGCCCGATGGGGCATCCGTTCAAGCCCCTTCTTAATGGCGTCGCTTTTCATATGAGCCCTTCCTTTTCGCCTTTCTTAAGCAATAATTTCAGGACATCGATCGGCGTGATGATGCCGATCACGTTCTTCTTCTCGTTGACGACGGGTATGCAGCCGTATTTCTTCTTGACCATCAGCTCGACGGCGTGATAGAGCGTATCGTCCTGGCTGAGCGTCTCGATGTCGCGCGTCATCACGCATTTCAATATGATCCTGGCCATTTCTGAACGTTCATAGAAATACACGCCTTCTTCAGATTTTCTCGGCGAAACGACCGCGTTGACATCACGCTGGGTCACCAGCCCCACCAGCTCGCTCTTATCGTCGACGACCAGCACATGCCTGATCCCGTGCTTCTGAAAGAGCTCGGCTACGCGATAAAACGGCTCGTCAACCCCTATAGTAACAGGGTTTTTTACCATAATATCTTTCAAAAACGTATGTTTCATAGTTTTCTCCTCTGGTGAAAAAACAGCCTCTATAGTATCAAGTCTTAATTATATCATATTATGATAGGGAGTCAAAGGCAGAATTATACCTGATAGAGGGCTCTTTTGGCAAGAATTTCTTTAGCGGCGTTAACGTTTATATACCCGCGGTACGCGGGAACTGATCGAGCAGACGATCTCGTAAGGGATCGTCCCGCAGAGTTTGGCGAGTTCTTCGGTCGTAATGCGGTCCCTGCCCTGCTTACCGATCAGCACGACCTCATCGCCGACTTTCACCTTATCAATGTGTCCGACATCGAGCATGACCTGGTCCATGGTGACTTTACCGACAACCCGGGCGCGTTTACCCTTGACCAGGACGTAGGCTTTATTCGAGAGTATGCGACCGTAGCCGTCAGCGTACCCGATAGGGATCGTAGCGATGAGCGTCTCTTTTTCCGTGATATAGGTCCTGCCATAACTGACCGATCTGCCGGGCGGCACCACTTTCAGGTAGGATATCCTCGTTTTGAGGCTCAGGACCGGACGCAGCTGAAAGAACTTCGCAAACGCTTTTTTGGGATACATGCCGTAGGTAATAATGCCCGGCCTGACCATCGTAAGATGGGAACGCGTGAAATCGACCGTCGCGATACTGTTGGCCGCGTGCCGGAGCGGGATCCTGATACCTTCGCGGTCCAAAACGCCCAGCAGACGCTCAAAAGCCTCGATCTGATACGTCGTAAAAAAATCATCCCGCCCCGCGCTCGAAAAATGCGTATAAATACCCTCGAGGGCGATCGCCTTACGCGCGGTAACTTCGCGCACGAACGCGAGAGCATCTTCATGCCAGACCCCGATACGTCCCATACCGGTATCAACCTTCATGTGCACCTTCGCGGGATGTTTTGAGCGTCGGGCGGCGCTCTCGAGCGCCGGGATCAAGCCCCGATCACAGAGCGTCACCGTGATGTCGTTGGTGACCGCGACCAAAACCTCGGCCGGCAATATCGCTCCGAGAACAAGGATCGGTTTTTTTACCTTGTGGACACGCAATTTAAGCGCTTCATCGACCGTCGCGACGCCGAGATAATCGACGCCCGAAGTACAGAGCCTGCGCGCGACTTCGACGATCCCGTGACCGTAAGCGTTGGCTTTGACGACGGTCATGATCCTGACGCCGGGCTCTACCCGCTTCTGTATCTGGGAGAGGTTATAGCGGACAGCACCCAGGTCGATCTCCGCCCAGGTGGGACGGTAATATTTTTTAGGCATCATGCGCTCCGCTGGGGTTTCTTACATTGTACATTGAGGGGGTGCAAATAGACCGGGGTCAGCCGCTCAACATCCTGCGCGACCTCCCCTTTTTTGAGCATCGCGAGCCCGAGACGGGCGACATTGATCGGACGCGGATACCAGAATTCCCTGCGCGCGATACGCACACCGCCGCCCGTGGCCTTGCCAGGGATGAGCCCCTGCGTCCGCAGTTTATCGATACCGTCGCCCAGCAACACGATCTCTTCATGATCGGCGATCTTCTGTAAGAGCCGGCCGCTGTCGATCAGGAGGTCCTTTGATCTCTTCTTGAGGAGATCGCCTTTCGCCGTGTAGAACGCAGCGTAAAACCGCTCTTTTTTCGCGTCAATGATAACTCCTACCGCGCCGGAGAAGACCTCTATACCCGCCGCGAGCACATCAAGCGTCGGGACACCGATAACGCTCTTGCCGTCGACGGCAGCGAGCGCTTTCACCGTCGCCACGCCGATCCGCAACCCCGTAAAGGAGCCCGGGCCGATACTGACACAATAGGCGTCAATATCCGCGAATTTCAGCGAGGCGAACTCAAGGATATCCTCTATCATTGGGGCCAGATGCGATGTATGGCGCAGTTCAAAATCGTACCTGAACTCGACCTCGCGCCCCTCATCGTCAAGGATCGCGGCGCCGAGGACTTTACTTGAGGTATCTATCGCCAATACTCGCATGTTACTCCTTCTGCGTGACCGTAATGCTGCGCCGGTCATTATCGAGCGTTGTAAATTCGACCTTCAGATATTTGACGGGCAGCCGGTCCGGTATCTTATCCGCCCACTCGACAAGACAAACACCGTTCCCATAAAAATATTCTTCAAGCCCCAGCGAATCAAGTCCGCAGGCCGAATCGAGCCGGTAGACATCGAAATGATAGATCGGGACCCTGCCGTGATACTCCTTGATGAGCACAAATGTCGGGCTATTCACATACCGGTACGATGTGATGCCGAGCCCCTTGGCGACACCCTTGACGAAGGTCGTCTTGCCGCTGCCCAGGTCGCCGACGAGCGCGAGCAGGTCTCCGGCTTTCAGTTCCCCGGCCAGCCGTTCGCCGAGCGCTATGGTCTCATCGCGTGAATTTGTCGTGTAGGTGGTCATCAAAAATGCCGGAACCCCGCCGGGCGCAGCGCCCGCTTCCTGCCATACGCGTCGACGAGATTCGCTCCCGCGGCGCGCGGCGTTATCATCCCGATCCTGGTAACCGGTATATCGAAGAGCGTCTCGCGCGCCTTCATCAGCCTGAAAGCCTCTTTTGCTGACATAGTAAACAGGAGCTCAAAATCCTCGCCATCGGAGAGCGCGTGAGCGGTCGTACGTCCCTCTTTAGAACAAGGCAGGAGATCCTCATAGATAAGGGCGCCGACCCTGCTCTCGTCGAGAATATGGCCCAGATCGCTCGAAAGTCCGTCGGATATATCGATCATCGCGTTCACCTTAAACTTTTTGACCAATAAGCGCGATTCTGCAAGCCGCGGCGTAAAACGCAGGTGCCTGCCTTTGATCGATCCGCCCAGGCGACCGGTAACAAAGATAAAATCGCCCGCGCGGGCGCCATCGCGCGTCACCACTTCTTTTTTTGCCGCTTCACCCAGCACGGTCACATCGAGGATCACCTTCTCCGATTCATTCGTATCGCCACCGACGATCGTCAGCCCGAACGCGCGCGCGGCTTTATTGATCCCCCGGTAGAGACCATCCGTGTACGAAAGCGGCAACTCTTTCGGCAGGCCGCAGGAGATAAGCGCCCAGCGCGGCACGCCTCCCATCGCCGCGATGTCGCTGACGCCGCAGCAGACCGCCTTCCAGCCGACGAGTTCCGGTGGCTGTGAGCGCCTGAAATGACGATCCTCGATGAGCATATCGACGGTCGCGAGAAGATACTTTCCCGCGGTCCATTTCATGACGGCGCAATCGTCGCCGATGCCCTTGACGACCGACCGGTCAGTTTTGATCCCGCCCGCGATCCTTGCGATAAGCCCGAATTCACCGATATTTTTTAGTTTCATGCTCTTTTTACGCGCTGTTATAAAGGCAGCCGGATCCCGTCCTCGGCTTACCGCGACATAACCACCGTTCCTTATGAAAGATGCACCGTCTCACTCGTTCTTTTGTATGCGCTTATCCCGGGGTAAGCCTGCGGGCGGATTCCGCCTGCCTTTTTACTCTGACTCTTTGACTCTCTGACACTTCTCCAACCCCCGTGCTTTACGACAGCTTTTTCAGCGTTCTCTTAAATGGTCTTCTAAAGATCCCTTTCTCCGTCACGATCGCCGTCACCAACCTGTTCGGCGTCACATCGAACGAAGGATTATAGATCTTTACCCCGGCGGGCGCCACTCTTCTGGCGCCTATAACCGCGACCTCCTCCGACCCGCGCTGCTCGATCGGGATCCCGCGGCCGCTCGCGAGCGTCATATCGAACGTCGAGACGGGCGCTGCCACGTAGAAAGGTATCCGGTGGTGATGCGCCAGGACCGCCAGGCTATAGGTCCCGATCTTATTAGCGACATCGCCGTTAGCGGCGATGCGATCGGCCCCGACGATGATCTTATCGATCTTCCCCTGCGCCATCAGCGAAGCCGCCATATTGTCACAGATGAGCGTCACGTCGACCTTATGGCGCATCAACTCCCATGCCGTCAGGCGGGCCCCCTGCAGGAGCGGACGCGTCTCGTCGGCATACACTTTTATTTTTTTTCCCTCTTCCTGAGCTCTATAGATAACCCCCAGCGCCGTGCCGTAGTCGGCAGTCGCGAGAGCGCCGGCGTTGCAATGGGTTAGTATCGTATCGCCGCTGCGTATGAGCCGCGCGCCATAAGCGCCCATCGCCCTGCAGATCTCTTTATCTTCCCGGACGACTAATAACGCTTCCGCACGTAACCGTCTTTGTATCTCCGTTACCGGCTTCTCCGCATATCGCTGCGCCACCGTGCGCATCCGCTCGAGCGCCCAGAAGAGGTTGACCGCCGTCGGACGGGCCGTGGCAAGGTACCGGATCACCTCATCAAGTTTTTTCGCGAAGACCGCGTGATCCGCGCTCGTAACGCCCCTGACCCCCAGGACGACCCCGAACGCGGCCGCGATACCGATCGCGGGAGCTCCCCTGACCTGAAGCGTACGTATCGCGCGCCAGAGCGCTTTCACATCCCGGCAATCACGGTAGACCAGCTTGCCGGGGAGCAGTGTCTGGTCAATGATCCTGACCGAATCCCGGCGCCATTCTATCGTCTGAAGAACCATCGTCAGTTCATCCTTTCCGCTCAGATATTCGCCCTGCTCTTAGAGACCGATCATTCTCGCCAAAAAACTTTTTTTGACCTGTATCGCCGCCGCGGGACACGCCTCCTGGCAACAAAAACAGGATATGCACCCCGCGTAATCTATCGTAACGCGCCCGTTCTTCATCGCCATGACCTTCTGGGGGCACGCCTCGATGCAAGCCTGGCAGTGAATGCACCGATCATACACAACCGTCGGGCGCACCACCACAAATCCTTTGAGCAAATTAACGATCGGCAAAGGTATCGACTGCTTAAAGGACGTCGCCGGGAGCGCAAAGGAGGCGGGTTTAACCTGTGCCAGCTCCTCCCCCACGATCGCGATAGATTCCTTATTGCTTCTGCCCAGGCCGCGACGCGCGGCTTCCCTGGTCGTCGCCACACGGGCAGGCGGCATCCCCATGACCGAGCCCATAACGCTGTCGAGGGCTACACCATCAGCTCCCCCCAGCAGAAGCCCGAGTTCGCGGACCTTTCCCGCTGAGGCAGGGCCGTCTCCTTCAAGCGCGAGAATGCCGTCGATGATCGTCAGGTCCGGCGGCACCTGTTCATAAATATCAACCACGATCTTCGCGAAATCATCAGGCCTGAAATTTTCCTTATGGAGCTGGCTCTTATACCTGCCGGCGACGAGACCGTACAGATTTTTGATCGCGCCGGTAATCGCGGTAAGGCTATGGGTTTTGAACTTCGGCACCGAGATCATGTGATCACACTCGTCATACCAGGAGGTTATCGGGAACCCTCCCTTCCAGCGCGGTTTATCGAATTTGACGAGGGAGGCGCCTTCCTCTTTGCAGACCTGCGTGATCCCCGTCCTGCTGTATACCTCATAGATATCTTCTATCTGATTCCCGAAAACGCTCGGCCCGTCGCCCACGATCACTGAACAATCTATCGCTTTGAGGATCCGGATTATACTCCGGACGACTTCGGGATGGGTTGTCACCGCGCAGGAAGGCTCCTTCGCCATCAGGAGGTTCGGCTTGATAAGTACCTTGCTTCCCGGCTTGATGAATTGTTCAATGCCTCCCAAGAGCCCGACCGTCCGGCGTACCGCCGCATCGACCGCTTCGCGCTCATAGGTACCGCACCGGACGAGAGATACTTGAGATTTACTCATCATAATCGCCTTCGGGCCACTCATTTTTCATCCCACCACATTATACCGCCGGAGCCTGAAATCGACACCCAGCTCTTTCTCGGCGATCTCTTTGCATCTTTCGATATCGACTTCGGGGATATCCAGACAGGTCACCTCAACCTTCAATAAGGCTTCCTTGCACTCCCTGATAAAGCGCTTCACTTCCTCATAGGTGCCGTCCCCAAACGAGGCATGGCAGACTTTCTGGTACTGTTCAGCCGTGTCGGTATTCAGGCTCACTGAAACGTTGTCAATAAGTCCAACGAGCTCCGCGGCTATCGAACGCTTGTTAATAAGATTACCATGGCCGTTGGTCACCAGCCGGACCTGTCCGCCCCCCGCTTTGACCGCGGCGGCGATCTCTTTGATGACCTCAAGCCTGAGCGTCGGTTCGCCGTATCCGCAAAAAACGATCTCGCGGTACTTCCCGGCGGCGACGATCTCCCTGAGAACATCGGCGGCGGACGGCTCCGCTTCGAGACGCAGCTTGTGTCCTTTTACGAAATCGGAGACGCTCCTGATGCAGAAATAACATTGGCTCGTGCACCGGTTCGTCAGGTTAATATACAGGGAATCCCGGATAGGATAAACGATCCGCTCCCGCTCTTCGGCCTTAATGCCGAAGAGTTCCCGCGCGTTATGCGTCGTGACACGCGCGATATCCGCGCTCGTCAAGCCATGAAGGCGGGCGAGTTCTTCCGCGGTATGGAGCAGGTACGCGGGTTCATTGCGTTGGCCGCGATAGGCTTGTGGGGAGAGAAACGGCGCGTCAGTCTCGATCAGCAACCGCTCCGTCGGGACCTGCCGGGCCACTGAACGCAGCTTATCGGCGTTCTTGAACGTCAGCGCTCCTGAAAACGAGATATAAAAACCGAGCGCGAGAGATTCCTTCAGGAACGCTTCGCCTCCTGAAAAACAGTGCATGACGCCGCGCGCGCCACCGGCGGGAAACGCTTCGGTAAGTAACGCGATCGTATCGGCGTGACTCTCCCGGCTATGGATGATCAGCGGAAGCTTGAGCTCCTTGGCCAGGGTAAGAAAAAAACGGAAGACCCGCTGCTGTTCATCGCGCGGGGAAAGGTCCCGGTAATAGTCGAGGCCGACCTCGCCGATCGCGACGACTTTCGGCGCGAGCGCCAGCGCCCTGATCTTCTCGAGGACCTCCGGCGTCGCGGTAAGCGCGTCATGGGGGTGGATCCCCACCGCGGCATAGACGCACTCGTAACGGCCGGCAAGCTCTACCGCCCGGCGGGACCCCTCCGGCGAGCTGCCGACATCGACCAGAAGCCCGATACCGGCCTTCTGCGCGCGCGCGATGGCCTCATCGCGGTCGGTGTCGAAATCCTTAAAATCCAGGTGGCAATGCGTATCTATGAACATCGGCTATTTCATCGATAACCGCGGCGTTATATGATCCGCGGGAAGAGAGGCTTTCCTTTGCGTACGGTATCGGCGCCCAGCTGTTCTTTGATCGACGCCGCGGTCGCGGGCATGAACGGCTCCAGCTCAGCGGAGGCCGCGCGGATAACATCGACGAGCAGCCGGATGAATGATTTCAGCTCCTCGGTCTTATTCTCTTTCGCGAGGTTCCAGGGCTTGGTCTCCTCGACATATTTATTCGCGTACGCGATAACTTCCCATATCTTTTCGAGCGCCGCGCTGAAATTAAAGTCGCCGTCGCAGCTCAACCGTTCGCTGACCGCGCCGGGCAGCAACCGCAGCTTCTCGTAGATCTCGGCGGCGCGCCCCGCGGGGATCCCCGCCGGCGGCACAACCCCCTGGAAATACTTTTCAACCATCGTGAGTGTCCGGTACACCAGATTGCCGAGGTCATTGGCAAGATCGCCGTTGAATCTTCTGACGAGCGCCTCCTCGGAAAAATTCCCGTCGGTCCCGAACGGCACGTCCCGCAGAAGAAAATACCGGTACACATCAATGCCGAACTTTTCTACGACCGCCGACGGAGAAACCGCATTGCCGCGGGACTTCGACATCTTGTCTTCCCCGATCATCCACCAGCCATGCGCGACGATCGTATCGGGCAGGTTTATTCCGAGCGCCATCAACATGATCGGCCAGTAGACCGCGTGATGGCGGACAATATCCTTGCCGATAAGCTGGACGATCTCGGTCTCGGGGTTCCACCACGAAGAGCGGTACTGGTCATCTTCGCCGAAGGTGCCGACGGCGCTGATATAGTTGATCAGCGCGTCGAACCAGACATACGTGACGTGGTCAGGATCGAACGGCAGCGGAATACCCCAGCTTAAGCGCCCCTTCGGCCGGGAAATACAGAGGTCCGTCAGGGTATTCATCGTCAGAAAACTGAAGACCTCATTGTAGCGGATACGCGGCTCAACAAAGCGGGGCGACGCCTTCAGGTGATCGATCAGGCGTTGCTGGTACGCGGACATCCTGAAGAAATAACTGGTCTCGGCGATCTTTTCGACGGGACGCTTACACTCGGGGCAGATCTGGCCGGCCGCCTGCGACTCGAGCCAGAATGTTTCACAGGGGGTGCAGTAAAGCCCTTCGTACTGGGACCGGTAGATATCCCCCCTGGCAAAGAGAATGGACAGGACCCGTTCGACCGTGCGCCGGTGCCGCTCCTCGGTCGTGCGTATAAAATCATTATTCGATATGCCGAGCTCCCCCCAGAGCGCCTTAAACTGCACGACAACCTTGTCGACGAACTCCTGGGGGCTCATCTTGGCCTCGTCGGCGGCGCGCTGTATCTTCTGGCCGTGCTCATCGCTGCCGGTCAGGAACCAGACTTTTTCCCCCGTGATTTTCTCGCCGAGCGAGTGGCGCATCGCGCGCGCGAGCGTATCGGCCGCGATATTCGTATACGAGTGCCCGATATGCGGCGACGCGTTCACGTAATAGATCGGTGTCGTAATATAGAATTTATTTTTCTTTTGTCTCATATTTTATCTCGAGCTGCCTGCCGTCCTCCATTTGTATCGTGACCATCCGCTTGAGCGCGTTGACCGATATCACGTTGCCGACCCCGTCTTTGGTCTTGACCTTCTCCCCCATCTTCGGCAGGCCGTCCATCAGCTTCTTATACGTGTCATGCTCATAAAAGAGGCAGCACATAAGCCGTCCGCAGAGGCCCGATATCTTCGTCGGGTTCAGCGAAAGATTCTGGTCCTTGGCCATCTTGATCGTGACCGCCTTGAAATCCTGCAGATAGGTCGCGCAACAGAGTTGCCGCCCGCACGGGCCGAACCCGCCCAGTAATTTTGCCTCATCGCGGACACCGATCTGCTTAAGTTCGATCCGGGCCTTGAAAGCCGCGGCAAGATCCTTGACCAGATTCCTGAAATCGACCCGGGTATCGGCGGTAAAATAGAACATGATCCGCGACCGGTCGAACGAATACTCGGCATCGACGAGCTTCATCGGCAGCTTATGTTCCTGTATCTTCTTATGGCAGACCGTGAGCAGCTCCTCGACCTTGCCCTTATTCTTCTCGATCTGGTGCAGATCGCCCGGCGTCGCTTTCCGGATCACCCGCAGCGGCGCCCCCTTCCCGGCGTCCCCTTCGGCAACCGTCCGCGGTTCAGCGACAACAATGCCGTATTCGGATCCCCGGTCCTGCTCGACAATAACATAATCCCCTATCTTAAGCTCCTGCTGGGACGAGACACTGAAATTCTCCGCGCTCCCGCCTTCCCTGAGCTTGACCCCCACCACCATCGTATTCATAAACGCCGGTCCTCTCTATCAAAAAATGTTATGCCGCGCGACTTTCATCTTCAGGTCGCCGAAAACGATCTTAGCGCCCACGTTACCGTCGAGACGCACCTGAGCCTCACCGACATCCTTCAGCGCCTCTTCGACGTCTTCAAACGATACCTTCGCCCCCACCGCGGCCAGCTCATCGACGCGGTCGCGGTTGATCGCGAGCGCCGCGTCACCGGCCGCCTTCAGGACGAGCAGATCCCTGAACCAGCACTCGATGACCGCGAGCGCGTACCGCATCTCATCCCGCGAACCGCTGACGATAAAACTCTTGTCATTAAGAAGGCTCTCGCCCGTATTGAATTCTTTGAGGATCTTATTCTTGAAGACAATAGCGTCCTCGCGGCCGGCCCGGTCGTCAGCGCCGCTCTCGGCGGAATCGGCGTCACGGACGCCGCTGTTGGCCAACCGCGCCAGAAAGAGCGCCTCCTCTTCGGTATATCCGCGCTGCAGGGCGAGCTTGATCTTAAGGTCGAGGTCGAGCGGGTTGAATTTGACCGGCCTGCACCGCGAAATGACCGTACCCAGATGTTCTTCAGGATGCGCGGTGACCAGGATCAGGACCGAGTCCGCCGGCGGTTCCTCGAGCGTCTTTAAGAGACAGCTCTGCGCGTCAAGGGTCATCCGCTCGCTCTCATTAATGACAAAGATCTTCCGGCGCCCCTCATACGGGCGCAAACTCACCCGCTCCTGCAACTCGCGTATCGCCTCAATGCCGATAGACTCTTTATCATCGGCAGGCTCGATAAAAAAAACATCGGGGTGGTTACCGCCGGCTATTTTGACGCATGACGCGCAGCTGTCGCAGGCGTCATCCGTCAGGCTCAGGCAATTCAGGGCTTTTGCCAGCGTACGGACAAAGAGCATCTTGCCGACGCCTTCCTGCCCGATAAAAAGATACGAAGAGGCGATCCGCCCCGTCGCGAGTTCTCTTTTGAAAAAATGAACAATACTCGCGTGACCCTTGATATCGCTAAATGACATAGGTTCTATCCGCCAAGAAGCCGGTGACTAATTTTTGTATATTTTTTTGTGTATGCGCCACTACCGGTTTAAGCCGCATCTTCTTTATCCGTTCCGGTTCGGCCTTCGCGAGCGCCAGATACCCGCGGCGCACACTGCTATGATAGGCGGCCTTTTTCTCCTCCATGCGGTCGACGCCTTTTGCCTTCGCGCGGCGCAGGCCCGTCGCCACATCGACATCCAGAAGGATCGTCAGGTCAGGCGTCAGGCCGCCGGTCGCTGCCCGGTTCATCTGGCGCACGAGTGGCAGCGGAAGCTTGCCGCCATACCCCTGGTACGCGAGCGTCGCATCACTGAAACGGTCGCAGATCACGATCGTGCCTTTGCTCAGCGCGGGTATGATAACCTCGCTGACGATCTGGGCGCGCGCAGCCTCGAAAAGAAAGAGTTCGGTCAGGTCGGAAAGATCGCAATCCCGAGCGTGCAGCAGGACCTGCCTGATCAATTCCCCCGCTTTCGTCCCGCCCGGTTCGCGCGTCCGGATGCACGGATAACCGAGCCCCTTCAGAAAATCGAAGAGGAGCCCCGCGTGCGTGGACTTCCCGCACCCTTCGGGCCCTTCGAAAGTGATAAAGA
>JBAWYO010000028.1:0-13886 GCA_037143495.1 Candidatus Omnitrophota bacterium
GGATATATCTCGACCGTTACCCGGTACGTCGGAAAATAACTGAAGGCCTGCCCGATCTTGACATACACCTCATTTAAGATAGACTCCATATTCCCGAACTTGAACTCATTGAGCCCCTCGGCGAAGGTAAAGACGAAGTTCTGCGTCTCGCGTTTCTTGAACGTCGTCTGGGCCGTGATCTCCTTGCGGACGCGCTGTATATTTTGCACCAGTACATCGTTCTGAGGCGCAAGCTCAAGACCTCTCGACCAGCACCCAAGCGCTTCCGCGGTCTTGCCGTCAGCGTAAAAAATAGCTCCCATCAGTGCGAGCGCCTCGACGTTCTCAGGATCTGCAGCAAGCGAACTCTTGACCGTATCGGAAGCACGCTGCATCTCTTTGGCCTGGTAATACCCGTAACCGACCTTAAGATAGAGCATTCCCAGGCTCTTGCGGTAGGCGGCATTGCCCGGGGAAAGATCGACGGCGCGCTGCATATACTCTATCGCGGAGGCCATATCCTGCGCGGAACATTGGATCGCGTAATAATTGTACGCCTGCGCGAGCTGCTCCCGTGTCCCCGGATCGTCAGGATTCGACGCCTGCTGGCCCTTGAGATACTCGATCGCTTTTCTGATCTCGCCCGGATCCGAAGCGCTGAACTTCTTCGGGGAAGCGTCCGTGTCATCGCAGCGCGCGCCGGCACCCCCGGCGAGCATCAGGGCGCCGCTTACACAAGCGACCATAAACAAACGCGTTCGATGCTTCGTGACCGCTCTCAGAACTCCCCGCGCCATCCCGAGCCCGCGCGCGAATGCCCTCATGAAGGTAACAAATAACAAAAAGAGATACCGCGCGCGGGGCGCCCTGCGCACAACACGCGCGATCATCGGGACCTGCAGAGCGACCTCGATCACCAGAAGCGCCGCCGCGATCTTTCCGGCGATCGGCAGGAGCGGCGCCAGCGCACCCGCTCCCACGGCAGCTACCGCGACCACCGGCTGCAGATAATCAACGATCCCGCTATAGTCATCCCCCTGCGCCATCGACGGATGGCCCAGATACAACCGGACCCGCCAATAGCCGTGCCAGAACTGTGTTCTGAGATACCGGCCCAGATTTTCCGGATGATGATGGGCCACCACGATAGATCGGTCAAACATAAGCTGCTTGCCTTCACGGAGCAAGCGATAGGAGAGGTCATTATCCTCGCCGCTCGATGTCCGGTACATTTCATCAAATCCGCCGACGCGCTCAAGGAGCTCTCTCCTGACGGAGAGATTATATGACCCGAGCGCCCGGACGGAACGCGGCATGCTTTCATGACGAGCGAGGATCTCCTGATGGATGCAGGAGGCGAGCAGGCTCCGCGGATTCGCGATATCGTAGGACCCACCGACCGCGCCGACGTTATCGCTCTCATATCCGCGGGCTATTTTCGTGGCCCATGCCTTCTCAGGGATACAATCGGCATCGGTAAAACAGATCAGCTCCCCTTTCGCGGCACGCCATCCCCGGTTACGCGCGGCGGCCGGTCCGGCATTTTTCTGGGCAATATATCGCACCGGATACCGGGCAACAATATCTTTTGTGTCATCGGTCGAGCCATCGTCAACAACAATGATCTCGAGCGCGTCTTTCGGATAATCTTGCGCGAGGCACGCCTCAAGCGTCTGCGCGATGGTCCGGTCAGCATTATAAGCTGGTATGATGATAGAAATTGATGGCTGCATAAATTATCTTAAAAAAATTCAGCTACTTTATGCTTCAACAGCGCGCTGCGAATTCGTCATAAAATGCCACGGTTCGACGATCAGCGGACCGTGGTGGGCGGTCAACTCCCCCGCCCCGAAACGGCGCGCGTACTCTTTCCAGACACCGCCGCAGATAAAAGCGTACGCGCACCCGCGGCACGCCCCGGGCCTGCATTTATTAAGACGGCTATGCGCCTCGAGGATCGCGGCATGCAACGTGTGATCTGTTCCCCAGCGTGCCCAGCGCGCTTTCGCCGGCAGCGCACCATATCCCACGGCAAGGCCCCCGAGCCACTTCCAGTACGGCTCTCTGATACGCGCTCGCAGCAGATAATTCCATTCATCGTGATCATAATGGACCTGGTGGACATTCTGCAGGTGCGCTTCATACCCTTTCATGAGGCAGAAAGGCATATACCGGACCGTAAACTTTTTGAAGTCAGGGCCAAGATCATCGATAGCGCGTTTGAGCGGGACCGCCGCGTCGCTATAGCGGAGGAAATTTTCCGCGGAGGATCCTTTTGCCTGTTCGATAGGATTAAAGATAATGAAATTGAGCGTCACGATGCCCAGCTCCCTGACCAGCTGCGCGCGAGCGTAGACATCATGGATATTCGACCCGGTCACCACCGAATTGCAGCGCACCTTGACGGAAAGACCCAGCAGATTCCTGATCGCCTTGAGCAGCAGGTCATAACTGCCGCCCACGCAGGTCACAAAATCGTGCGATGCCGCACTCGACCCGTGCAGCGAAAAAAGAAAATCATTCACGCCCGCGGCAACGAGTTCCTTCGCGTAGGCGAGGTTCGCGAGCCTTATACCATTAGTAATAACCGCTATCCGGGCAAACCCGGCGTCGCGCGCATAGCTGACCAGCTCAAAAAGATCGGGCCGGATCGTCGGTTCGCCGCCGGTAATATCGAGAGCTTCCATCCCTTCGGCGCGCAGGCGGTCTATGAGCCGCTTGCACTGCACTGTCGTAAGATCTTTATCCCGCTGTCGGGCGCGCACATCGTTGATATAGTAGCAGAAACGGCATTTGATATTACATGAGTAGCCGACATTAAGGTCAATGCGCCGGGTCAGCGGTGGCGGGATCTTCTCAGGATGGTTCATGCCGTCCGGTACTTTCCTTGACGAGACGCTTAAGCTCCAGCTCGACCAGGCCGATCCGCTGCGCGATCGTCTCCGAACGGCTGTTCTGCTGGCAGATATAGACGGTGAGAACGAGGCTGACCACCACGAAGAAAGCGCCGACCGTAAAAAAAATAAAATTGCTCGGCAACTCGAAACCGACCATCCGGGCGCATTTAAAAAGGAGCTTCTCATAGACGGCGAAGAGCACCCCCAGCGCCGAGAGCGAAAGCCAGAGGAGCGCATATCTGAAAGTCAACTTCTCCCGCCGGATGAGATCGAGGACAAAAAGAAAGATGAAGACCGATAGTAGTATCGCAAGCGTTTTAATATTCATCATAAAAAGATCCTCGAATGCGCTCTCACCCACGCCACCTGACGGCAGCCGGGGCCCATCCTCGGCTTACCATACATAACCACCGTTCCTTATGAAAGAAGCATTGACCCTGCCGCTCTAGTGTATGCGCGTATCCCCAGGGCAAGCCTGCGGGTGGACCCCGCCTGCCGTTATTCGCATTGCGGGAATACCCTGTATAGACTTTGGCGTCCCGACGAACCGGTTGACACGCCGGCTCATCTTCTCCGTTTCATTCTGCATAAAATGATCGCGAGCGTCACTTTGACCATATAGTACCCCGACCGCAGATACCTGATCGAGGAGCTGCCCGCGAGGCGCGGATGCATGATCACCGCCGCCTCCCCCAGGCGCGCTCCCTGATGCTTGGCGATCACGATACTTTCGGGCTCGGGAAAATCGACCGGATATTCCCGCGCGAAGAGTTCTATCGCCCGTCGTCCGAATGCCCGGAACCCTGAGGTCGGATCTGTCATCGTCTGCCCCGTCAGCGCGCCTATCAACGCCGAGAAGAACCGGATGCCGACGCGCCGCAAAAATGAGGATTTGAATTCTCCTTCGACCGAAAGGAACCTGCTGCCAACGCACATATCGAGCCGCCCGCTGACGACGGGTTCAATGATCGCCGCGAGATGCTGCGCGTCGTGCTGACCGTCCCCGTCAAATTGCACCGCTATATCATACCCGCGTTCCCGCGCGTACATAAACCCTGTCTGGACCGCGCCGCCGATGCCGAGATTATACGGGAGCGAGACGACCGAAGCGCCGCAGCGAAGAGCCTCCTGCGCGGTCAGGTCGCGTGATGCGTCATTCACCACCAGGATATCGACCGCGGGAGCGTGGCGGCGCAGGTCGGCAATAACATTCCCGATATTTTTCTCCTCGTTATACGCGGGGATGATCGCGATGATCTTCGCGCCGGAGGTCATGGTGCCGGCGTCCGCGCGATCAGATCGACCGCGGCATCAAAAACATCCCGGTCGGCGCCGACCGTCACATCGGGCACAAGACCGTTCTTATCGATGGGATTACCGTTATAAAGATACCCCTTGGCAACCGTCAGTTCGATCGTCGCTCCGTCATCAAGATCGAAGAGGCTCTTGAGATAAACCTTCCCCGCGGAATTACCCCCGATGATCGCCGCCCGGCGATACGCCTGCATATACCCGGCGAATATCTCGGCGGCGCTGCCCGTCCCTTTATTGGTGATGATCAGGACCTCGCCCTTATACCTGACCGGCGATGCCGGCGTAATAAGGCCTGACGGCGCGCCATTGCGCCTGAGATAATAAAAAAGCTTCTGTTCCGGGTCGAGAAATATCCCCGCGATCTCCCAGGCCGCCAACGGCGGCCCCCCGCCGTTATCGCGCAGGTCGATGATCAGTTTGGAGATCGAGCTTTTATTGAGCGCATCCGCGAAGACCCGCAGGTCATTGCCGGTCTCTTCATTAAAAAACCGTATCCCGAGACAGGCGACGGCGGGATCTTTCGTCGCGACGGGAAAGATCGACTGCTTGAAATACGTCGTGCTGGCAACCTTTACGGTATAGGTACCCCCCCGTTTCGGCGAGAAGATCCCGAGAATAACTTCCTTCGCCTGCGCGGGAGCAAAGATCTTCTTGAGCGCGTCCTCAGAGAGCTCAGTGACCGGCTTCCCTTCGACGGTCACTATCTCGTCGGAGATCATGACCCCTTTCCTGAAAGCGTCAGACCGCGGCTCGACCTGGCTGATAACATACCTGCCGTTCTTAAATGCTCCCTCAATACCGATATCGCCGCCATATCCCAGGACCGATTCCTTAAACGCCTTTACCATCTGCGGCGGGAAAAAATTCGAAAATGGATCGGAGGGGTCTTTCAGGCGCGCTACCAGGATGCCGGTCCCCACATGCTTGACCGACGCGATGAGATGAGTCTTGTCTTTGAGCTGTTTCTCGAATATTCTGGTCCTGAAATCGACAATATAATCATCAAATACCTTCTGATCGACTGGCATATAGTAATTCTTGTCTATAATATCGTATGCCGACCTGAAATACTTCACATACGCGGCGAATGTCGGCTCGACCCGCGCCATCGATATCCACCTGATTCCGATGATCGAACAGCCCAACAGCGTCACGCCGGCAACGACTGCAAGCATAATCTTCTGCTTCTTCACAAACACCCTCCCTGCTGATGCCGCATCCCTCATCTTGATATTGTTAGGATAAGATTATAACATGTAGGCTATAGGCGAACAAGAATTTTTAGGAAACGCCCTGATGAAAATTCTTCAGATTTTCAGAGGAAAATACATCGCGCAGATCGTAGAGTTTTATAAAAATTTTGCCGGGCACATAAAAAGGTCGGCGCCTGAAAGCGCAGTACGGGTGGGGCCATACCATCAGCGGATGAACACGCTGCAACAGCTCTTCACCCTCTCCCAGCGTAAACCGCGCGCTCGTGCCGGAGGTCAGCAGATATCTGCACACGCCGATCTCATAGGCCTTCCCGACTGACGCCCAGTCGATCTTAAACCGCGGATCGTTCCGGTACCAGAGGCTGGGATCCCGTATCGCGCCTTCAGTCACAAAATGGCCCGGGACCAGCGAAGTAACTTCCGTATCCCCGAGAAAATTGATGGTCCACCACGAGGTGATAACCTCCTGGCGGGAGATATGATTCCTCTCGAGCCAGGAACGCATCTCGGTGATTTTGAACGTCTCAACCGTGATCTGGTAACTTTCAAAAAAAAGAACTCCGATAAAAACTGCGGCGCAGCACCCGAGAACGGCTTTACCGCCCCGCGACGTCCGCGTAAAGAGCGCGGCGACCGCACCCGTGGCCGCGATCGAGAAGAACGAAGAAAACCAGACAAAATGGCGCTCTTTTATCGAATGGCAGCCCGCGTACGCAAGCCCGATAAAAAGCGCTCCCCCGACGATAAAAATCAGAAAGAACCACCGCAGTGACCGCTCTTTCCCGAACCATGCGGTCACTATGCCGTAACTCACGGCGCCGGTCACGATAAGGCTGATAAAGACCCACTGCCAGGAACCGGTCACCCCTTTTCCAAGATCTCTTAAAAAAAACGGGACCTCCCTGACCCATTGAGCGTAGTGGAGCTCGGTCGTGCGGCAGGTAAGCATCTGGCGGGTATACTCGTAACCATGTCCCGCGACCGCCAGGGTCGCATCGAGCGCCAAATATCCCGCGCAGAACCCGCCCGCGAAAAACGCCACCCGACGCGCGACAAGGGAAAACCGGTCCCCCTTCTCCAGCGATGACGCCACGATAAAGAAAGAGAGCCCGGCGATGATCGCATAGCCGCAATAATGGGTAAAAAAAATACACGCGCATGAGATCCCCGACAAAAAAATCAACCCATGATTTTTTTTTGAAAGCCCCCTCGCCGCGGCCAGAAACGCAACCAGAAAAAAGAACTCTATGAATACCGCCGGGTAAAGTGTGCGCGCGTAATTTATGCGCAGGGGGTAGATCGCGTAGATAAGAGCCGCGAATGCCGCCCGCGATCTTCCGATCCCGAGCTGACAGCCCGCCGCATATACAAGCAGTATCGAAGCGACGCCAAAAAGCCCCGCGAAAAAGAAAACCGACCGCTGCAGATGATGAAAGAGATTATAGACTGGAGCGCAGATAAGATAGATAAGGGGACCGCTGCTTAAAAGGTTGAAGGCTCGCGCCTCGTCTTCGTCGATATAAACAACGCCGTACAGATTCCGCAGATGAAGAAAGATGCCGAGCGCCAGGCCAAGGCCGAGGCAGAGCATCCAGAAATACCGGCGCGGCGGATGCGCGGCGGTCATTGCGCGAACCCCGCGTCGAGTAATTTGCGCCCCGCCCGCGCGTGGTAGAGCAGGATCTCATCGGGTCCCCTACCGGTGTTGGCCATCACAGCCTCCTGCAGGGCGAAATAGATCGGGAAAAACCTGTTCTCTTCTTTGGCGTAAAACGCATCGAGCTGCCGCAGGTACTCCGCTACCGAGACCCCGGTTGTCACCATCGGTGCGCCGGCAAACGCGGAACTTTCGAGCGCGAGCCGTATCAGGTTGCCTTTGATCTGCTGCTGCGCGGTATCGGATATGCTGTATGAGTCGATGGCGCGCCAATCGTAGCCGCAACAGAGACCGGTCTTCGGATACGGGATCCGGTGACGCAACGGCTGCGCTATCGAAAGGATCAGCGCGGCGGCAAAGAGCGCCGTGGCAGCCAGCGCGCACCATGCCGTAACGATAGCGCGATAACCGGCACATTCGTTGGTGCCTGGCACCGGCATTCCTCTCACGCTATCGTTTGATCGCAGAGCGCAATTTTTGTGCGACATGCTCCTGCTCCCGGGTTTTCATACCGTAAAAGAGCGGCAACAGAATGCTATGATCCTGCGCTTCTTCGCTCTCCCGCAACCGCTCACACGCCCCTGCCGTGCAACCGCATCGCCGGCGGGAAAGGCCACATGACCATCGTTGGCGCCGGTACGCGCCTTCGCGGTGCGCGCACATAATGCCGCGACGCGCGGCTATCCCCTCATCGAGCAGGTCCTGGAGAACCTTCCGTTGAGAGATCCCCGCGCTTAACCGGACACAATAACTCTGCCAGTTGGAACGCGCCCACGCTGGTTCGCAGGGCGTCTGCAGGCCGGGTATGCCGGCCAGTAGTTTTTCATACCGGCATGCCAGCGTCCGTCGCTCCCGCACGATCCGCGGGAGCTTGAGTAATTGCTCTCTGCCCAGCGCCGCCTGCAGATCGGTCATGCGATAATTATACCCGAGCAGGTCGTACGATTCAAAGACCGCCTTTGTCGACCGGTGACGGGCCGTATCCGTCACGCTCATGCCATGCTGGCGCAATAAGCGGAATCTCCGGTCCAGCGCGGCGTCGGCGCTCGTCAGCATCCCGCCGTCGCCGGTCGTAATGATCTTGCGCGGGTGAAAAGAAAAGCAGGCGATGTCGCCGTGGGGTCTGCCGATCTTCTCCCAGGTGCCGCGGCGCCTGATCTGGCTGCCGATCGCGCACGCCGCGTCTTCGATGACCGGCAATGAATGCCGGCGCGCGATCTTCAGGATAGCCTCGAGATCACAGGGCATACCCATCTGGTGAACGCATAGAAGAGCCCGCGTACGACGGGTGATCGCGCGCTCGATACGTCCGGGATCGATATTGAAAGTATCGGGGCATATATCGACAAAGACCGGCACCGCGCCGCAATACCTGATACTGTTCGCGGTAGCGATAAACGAATGACTCACCGTAACAACTTCGTCCTGCGCCCGTACGCCGAGCGCGAGGAGCGCGATATGCAGCGCGGTCGTGCAGCTTGAAACCGCGCAGGCGTACCGGGCGCCTACCGCGGCGGCGAACTCCCGTTCAAATAAAGCGACCTCCGGCCCCTGCGTCACCCACCCGGAAGCGATGACCCGTGCGGCCGCCTTCGCCTCAGCCGAATCTAAAAAAGGACGGGCGATCGGTATCATCTTCGCTGGTTTTCCACCCGCCATCACGCTATTCCCTTCTCTTTTTTCCACCATGTCACCAGCTCCCGTAATCCGTCCTCGAGCGTCCAGGCCGCCTGAAAGCCAAGCATCCTGCGCGCCTTCTCGGTCGACGCTAAACGGCGGGAGACCGGATTCACCTTGCGCTCGGGGGCATATTCGACCGCGCGGTCAGACCCCACGACAAGGGTGATCGCGCGCGCCAGCTCATTGAGACTTGTCTCCTGCCCGGAAGCGACATTAAAGACCTCATCGCTCACGTCGGAAAAAGCGGCGAGTATATTCGCGCGGGCGACATCCTCCACATAGACAAAATCCATCGTCTGCTTTCCGTCGCCGAAGATCACCGGCCCTTTTCCATCGACAAGCCGCTCCATCCAGCGTATCAGGACCTCGGTATAAAAGCCGTGAATATCCATGCGCGGACCGTAAACATTAAAATACCGCAACGCGACATATTTTAATCCATACATATCATTAAAACTTCTGAAGAGCCCTTCGTTGAACATCTTCGCGGCGCCGTAGAGCGTCCTGTTCCCGTAAGGATGCTGGCGCTCCGTGGTCGGAAATTCATCGGCAAGCCCGTAGATCGACGCCGAGGAGGCCGTGACGACTTTTCCGACGCCGGCGGCGACAGCCGCTTCGCAGAGGTCGAACGTCGCGTCAACCATGACCTCAAGCGCCTGGCGCGGTTCGGCCGCGCAGTGGGTTATCCGCAGTGCCGCCATATGAAAGAGCAGGTCCGCCCCCTCGAGTGCCTTCGCCAACAATTGCCGGTCACGGATATCGCCTTCAATAAGCGTAACGTGGCCATGTGCCCGCGCCCATGCCAGGTTCTCGGCCCTGCCGCGAATGAGGTTGTCGATAACGACGATCTCACCCGCGCGGTCAAATCCCTTCTCCCTGATAAGCAGGTCGACGATAGCGCTTCCGATGAACCCCGCGCCTCCCGTCACCACTACCTTTCGCATAGCATCATACCTTTCTCGCGCTCCTTAAGCGCGCGTCAGGCGCTCCAGCCAGAAACTGATCATATCCGCGAGCGTCCAGAGAATATCCCGCGGCCGACCGTAATGAGCCTCCCCTTTCTCCCGGGGATGGAATATAACGCGCAGAGAGGTTATGGCATATCCGTGGTCACGGGCCCTGATCAGAAGTTCCGGCGTCACGAACGCCGGGCTCTTGGCTTTGACCGTGACCGAGCGCAGAACCTCCCGTTTATAGACCTGAATAAAGTTCATGTCTTTGAAATTGACGCCGAAGAGAATACGCACCATCCAGTAATTTACCCACGAGGTCACTTTGCGCCAGGGGGCGTGCGCCGCGCGGTTGGGGCGGGCCGCGATAACAACGTCCCACCGGGGAAAGAGCGGCAGTATCCGTTCAAGATCCTCCATGTGGAAGGGGTAATCCATCGCGTTGTGCAGCACGATGTCCCCCGTCGCCGCGGCAAAACCGACGAGAATGCTGATCCCTACGCCGAGGTTGACCGGGTTACGCACCAGACGGACTTCCGGCAGCTCACCCTTCAGGCGCTCCGCTATCGCCGCGGTGCGGTCGCTGCTGCCGTCGTCAACGATCACGACTTCGCCGCGCGCGGTAACGCGCCGCAGTCCTTCGACGCAGAGCCGCGTCGTTTTTTCGACACTCTCTTCTTCATTATACGCCGGTATCACCACTGAAACGCTTAACGGGGTCATCTGCGCCATGCCAACTCCTCCGCGGCCATCCTTTAGAGCAGCCGCTTACCCAGCACCTTCTCCATCGCCGTAAAATAATCATACTCCCACTTCATCCCCTGCCACTCGGTGCATTTTGCGCAATACGGTATCTTCGCGAAATCGCCCGCCGTCTGCCATGCGCGCAGCTCTTCGTATCGGGGCGACGACCAGATCCCGGCGATCGATGCCGTCCGCAGATCGCCCAGCACGCTCTTATTATACCAGTCATCGACGCAAAAGCGCGCCGTACCGTCGTCACCGACATTGAACCTGCGCCAGAACTGCTGGCAGGGCCATCGCGGTATTTTTTCGAACTCCTGCTGCTTGCCGCTGATATTGCCGCCCGTCGCGCCCGTCGAAACGGTCGCGTCGTAATAGGTCCGCACCAGGACATTGTCGACTTTGGGTCCCCAGTACGCGACGAACGCATCGATCTCGCCGCGCACCTCGGGCTGATCTATAATATTGACCTGTATCTTGATCTTCGGGTTCCAGCGGTTACGCAGTTCGACCAACCGCTCGACATGCCCGTACACCTTCTGATGGTCACCGGCGCGTATCTTCCGGTACGTTTCGGCGTTCAACGCGTCCAGGCTGATGTTGATCAGATCGATAAGCCCTTCTTTGACAATGACCTCGGCCAGCGGCGCGTCCAGGAGCGTCCCGTTCGTCGTGACGTTCACGGGGTATATATTTTTGCGCTTCGCGTACCGGAGCATCTCGAGAACGTGCGGATGCAGCAACGGTTCACCGTCAGTCCCCAGGTTGAGGATCGACCAGGGGTAACCGGCCAGTTCATCGCAGATTTTTTTCCAGATCGGAAGATCCATCATATTCGGATGGTATCCTTCATGCCGTATGAACTTTGAATAATGGCAATGGACACAGCGCAGGTTGCAGACATTCGTAATGCTGACCACGACCATCGGCGGAAAGAGCCGGTGCTTTTCCGACGCGAACCCGTATTCCACGTTATTCCCCTTTTTTAAAGTAGGTCACTCCCGGCATGCCCCCGAGCGCGGCGAACGGCGCCAGATAATGCGCCGGATATTCCGCGCGCGCCAGTGCCGGCGTCAGCCGCCCGATCCTTTCGGGTGAACCCAGGAACTTCGTCACGAAATAATACGGGCGCTCGCGCGCGCCCCATTTCTTTTTATACTGATAGACGCCGCCGGTGCGATTCTCGGACGATTGCCAGTTATAATAGCGGGCGCCCTGGGCGGCCGCCAGAAGGATCGACCGTTCGGTGCTCAGGTAATTAGGCGACCCGGCGCTCAACGCCGAATCCATACTGATGATAAAAAGATCGATAACCTCGCGATGCCAGATATAGATGCCGCCGGAAGCTATGTGACCGTCTTTGGTGACCAGGATCAAACATGCCTTGCGGCGCGCTCCCAGGACCGTGACGATATTTTTCAGGAGACGGTGATCGAGCGCGGGAGCGCCGATCTCCCCTGCCCGCTTCTCGTGGATCGCGTACCACGCATCCAGCCGTGCCCCGTCATACTCGATATCAACGGCAAACCCGTGCGCCGCGCTCTTGAGCAGGTTCCTCTTGATATTGTTACGATACTCCGCGCCCGGGACTTCGATCCTTCCCGCTTTTACCATCTCATCAAGCGGTATATACTGGGTAAAATTTTCGAAGATATACGTCGGTACGAGATACTTTTGATAGAGCGGCAGATCATCAAAGAACGGACTGGTAATGATCGTCAGGGAGATACAGTCCTGCGTGCGGGCGATCTCCTGCGCCCGCCCCAGCAGGGCGGCATACGCGCGGTTGAGCCGTTCACCGGCAAGCCCCTCTTTAAAAAAGATCCCTCCCAGGGGGCCCGCTTGGGGAACAGAGGTCAGGATATTACCGTTCCTGTTTTCGTAGAGATAGAGCGGCAGGCCGGCAACCGCTTCCCCCGCCTCGCTGCAAAGCAGAAAATGAGGGCGGTCGGGCCCCAGGCCGGTGATCGCATCGGCCCAGTACGTCGATTGCTGGATGAAGGCGCCGGGACACGATTCAAAGAACGCGTCATAGCGGGAGCGCGAAACGGCGTCGCCAATATCGATATCGATTATTTCCATAACCTTTTTTCAGCGCTGCGCAAGGAGGATCTCTTTACCGTTCTGCCTGATCGAACGATGGGCCGCCTCCAGGATGCTCACCACTTCGAGGCCGACACCGGCGTTCGAGACCGGTACCGTCCCCCGGGTAATAGCGCTGATAAAGTCGCGGGCCATCTCCAGGAGCGGTTCGGTCTGGTCTATCTTCGGCGCGTAAATATCGCCGATCCGGTAATCGACGAGCATGCGCTCCTTCTCCCGGCGCGTCACCTCATACCCGGAATCATATATTTTAACTTTCTCCGCCGGCTCGATATCGTCATAGACGATCATCTTCCGGTCGCCGCCGATCAATATCCTCCTGATCTTCACCGGCGAGGTCCAGGAACAGTGCAGATGCGCGATCTTCTTTGACGAAAAATAGAGCGTTATGTACGCGATATTCTCGATACCGTTGCGAGTATGCGAAATCCCGGTAGCGCAGACACGCCGGGGGCGTTCGCCGAAAAGATGCATCAGGATCGAGACATCATGACAGGCGAGGTCCCAGATAACATTGATATCATACTGAAAGAGCCCCAGATTGATGCGCGTTGAATCGAAATACTGCAAGGCCCCGACCTGCCCTGCCGCGATCAACTCTTTTATTTTGCGGACGGCGCCGGTATAGAGAAATGTGTGGTCGACCATCAATACCTTTTTTTTGCGCGCGGCGAGATCGATCAGCTTCAGGGCATCGCGGCGCGAATTGGTCATCGGTTTTTCGATCAGGATGTGTTTCCCTTTTAAAAGCGCCCTGCGGCCGATCTCATAATGCATACTCACCGGCACTGCCGCGATAACCGCGTCGATACCCGGATCGTTCAGGATGGCGTCGACCGATGCCGTAACCTCGATATGCGGGTATAATTTCTTAACAACCTTGAGACGCCCTTCATTAAGATCCGCGACAGTTTTAACGACGCACCCGTCAGCGTTGACAAAATTCCTGACCAGGTTCGGCCCCCAGTACCCGAACCCTATAACACCGATCTTTATCATAATGACTCCCCTGGTAACCCGTTGACGATTCGAAAGAATGGGCTGCCGGCGGCGCGGCACGCCCCTTTATTATACTCCTTTGTCTGTTTCATGCCACTATTTGCGCGCACACGTTCTGAGTACCTGGTGAACCCCGAAAACTGCCATGATCAAACCGAGAAATGTCAGCACGCCCCGGGCAAAGATCTCGAGGTGGAAGAGGACGCACAGACAAAAAGCGGCGCTGGTGACAACCCCGGAAACCCGGTACCAATTCATCCTGCTGATGAGCGCGGAAGATGCCGGCAAGAGCGCGGGAAACCTTTTCTGCATGACGCGCATTACCGGATCAGTCGCCGCGGCGGAAACT
>JBAWYO010000029.1:0-13735 GCA_037143495.1 Candidatus Omnitrophota bacterium
CATACTCACCTTCGCACTGCGGACAATACGGCATTAACCACCTCCGTCAGATTAACTCCATTGCTCCCTGCTCAGCGGCCCGCGGCTGAACCGGTTAACGAGAGACCCCGCCGCATAAATAACGAGCGTTGCGATGCAGGCGGGAAGATGAAAGAACCAGGCGCGATCGCGCTTGCGCGCGAAACCTACGAGAGCCTGAATGAAAAGCGGCAGCACTACAAGACAGGAACCGGCAAAGAGCGCGAGTCCCATCATACGGGAACCACCCCACCGATAGGTCCGCAGACCAAGCGTACGGTAATGATCATAATCCCTGATGCGGCGATTTTGCTTACGAATAAAACTCTTGAACCCGCCGGCAAAGAGATGAATGATCCCCGCCTTGACTTTCGCGATCGCCGGAAGACCAGCCGCGGAGGCATCCTCCGCGTTTTTAAGGATATCATAGAGGATATCAATATCAAAGAGATACTCTCCGACACCGTGCTTCTCCAGAAGGCTTCTTCGTATTAAAAACCCGTTAGCGCCGATCGTCGGAAGGTCTTTCGCTTTGAAAATAACCTTATAATAGCTCCCCTTATCCTCTTCGACGCGCCTGGCCGCGGTCCATGTCCGGGAGATATGATTATACCGGTCGTAATTCCCCATAAAGAAACAGAGCGGGTCATTCATCCCCATCAGGGCACAATACCTGGTAATATATCCGTCGCGTGCCCGCCAGGTATATTCAAGGGGCTCACTCGCGATAATTGTTTCATCGGCAAAAGGCTCCATCATCCTGCTGAGCCAGTCAGCCTGCGGAAGGATGTTGTCACTGTCAATGAACGCGATGATCTCCCCCGTCGCGGCTTTCGCGCAGACAGCCTTGCCCGCCTCACCCGTCCGCAGCGGGTTCTGAAGTATGGTGAGCCGGCGAAATCCCGCCGCGCGAAGGATCTCGAGCGTATCGTCGCCGGACCCGCCGTCGGCGATCACGATCTCGATCTTCTCAGGCGGATATTCCTGGAGGAGTATCGATTCGGCGTATTCGCCTATCGAAGCGGCTGAGTTTAACGTCGGCGTCGCTATCGTGATCGAGGGTAGCTCTCTCATGGTTTCTTTTTAAAATCGAGGATATGTCCTATAACTTTTTTGCCGGCGCGCCCGAAGTATTTCAGGTCGTCCAGGTCCCGGACGCCGGCCAGGCGATTGACAATCAGCTCCGGGTGAAGTCCTATTCGGTAGATCGAACGTACCAACGCGAGTAGTTCTTCAGGAGCCATGCCGGTCTTCATCACCGGTTCTTTCATGCCATACCGGTCCCAATCCTCGCTGAGCAGCAACCCCTGCGACCGGCATTCATCGAAGAGCGGCGTGCCCGGATACGGAATAACGACCGTCGCCTGCACCGTATACGCGTAGCCCTTCCTTAAGAGGTATGATCCCAGCTTGAGCGTCCGCTGCGCGTCTTCGTACGTCTCCCACGGATATCCGAACATGATCGTTATGTGCGGATAAAGTCCCGCCGCGCGAGCCGCTTTGCAGCCGGTGATTACATCGTCGACCTTTAGATTTTTATTCAGCCGGTCGAGCGTTGCCTGGTTCGCCGACTCAACGCCGAAGAGGAGCAATCTGAAATTGGCCTTCTTCATCAGGCGATAATCTTCAGCCTTCAGGTGCCCGAACCGCATATTACAATCGAGATAGATTTTTTTCTGGTAACCTCGCTCGACCATGCCCAGACAGAGCCCTTTGAGCCAGTCGTCGATCGCAAGTGTGCCGGCGTCGTCCATGATCTCCCGAACCTTATACCGCTCGATCAAGGACCCAATCTCATCAAGAACATTGGTATACCGGCGAAATCGAAATCGCGGATAGAGCGTGGGCCAGGAACAGAAGGTGCACTTGCCCCACCAGCAATCGCGTCCCGACATGATATAGGTCCCCGGGGTGCGCTTAAAATTCCCGTTCTTATAGGCATAGAGCTCCCATCGTGTCAGGTCGCGATCTATGGTCGGGAGCGAATTCAGATCATGGTTTAATTCGAACTTTCCGGTATTTCGTACCTGCCCGTTCTCACGAAAATAAATGCCCGGCTCAAATTGGGTCGATGGTCTATAGTCAACAGTCGAAAGATTTTTTTCTGGTGACTGGTGTCTGGTGTCTGGTGACCTCATCAGCCGAAGCGCTTTACACAGACTCAACAATAAAAAATCGTAATCTCCGCCGGTAAGCACATAATCGACGGCAGAATTCTTGAACGATTCCTCCGGCAGCGCCGTCACGTGATCTCCGTATAAAACTGTTAACGGACCGGAAGGCGCATTCCCTAGAGCTTTTATCTCATTAATGATCTTCCAGTGCTGTTTAACGACCGGCGTCTTCGTCTCAAAAGCGATCACGTCCGGCTTTTTTTCTTGTATGATCTTCAGAAAAGCCTCATGGTCAAGCCCCTCTGCCCCGCAATCGTTCCAGATAACGTCAAAACCATGCTCTTTGAGCAGGGTCGCGGCCGAAGCCGGAACAACAGGATAAATGAAGGTGGGACTCTTGAACCACTGGAACTGGCGGTTCTGCGAGAGGAGCGCCGTACCCTCTCCCGATAAGGGCGGGTACGAGATCATGACGGTGAAAGAACTCTTCATTCTTCGGCCAATCTCTTCACGACAAGACCTTTCAAGAAGAAAAATCCGTAGGTGAAGTGCGTGAGTACGATACCACCGAAAATCATAACCTTGACCTTGAAACGCTCTTTAAGAAATAAAACTGAAATACCGATAATAAGAAGATATACTTCAAGGAGCGTATAATAGAGCTCTTCGGTCTCGGGATACGCGGTAAAAAAAATGGCGCCGAAAGCAACACCGATAAGAAATATGCTCGGTATAAAATACGCCAACCGCAACGAGGTCCGCGGGAACCGGCGTACGAAATACCCCCGGTGAAGCGCGTAACTTTTGATCTGCCGGTAGTGTTCCCTGAAGAGCTGCCGGCGATGGTGATAGACGAGAACGCCGGGATCATAGATGATCTTCTTGCCGGCGTCGCGGACAATCTTAAGACAAAGAACCGTATCTTCCCCCGGCCAGAAACCGGTATCAAACCTGCCTATGCGTTTAAAAACATCGGCGCGCACCAGGAAATTGCAGGAGGGATAATCATCGACCTCGCAACGCTGTGTCGGCATATACCGGCGCCGGTGCGCCCCGCTGACAAAAAATGACTCATAGACGCGACCGCTCGCCCTGCGGCGGGGACTATCCGTAACGGGAGTTATCGCGGGTCCGCAGACCGCTCCGACCGCGGGATCCTTAAATACGGCGACAGCGTTCGCCAGCCAGTTCTTAGCGGGAAGCGTATCATCGTCAAGGAACGCCAGGATCTCGCCCTTGGCCTGCTTGGCGCCGATATCGCGCTTCTGCGCCGGTCCTACGGCCCCCGTAGGGATGAATTTTACCTTGCCATAACCGGTCGCATCAATATCGTCGTCGGGAAGCACAATTATCTCGAAGTCTTTATAGTCGAGCTCGCGACATCCCGCGATACATTCGCGAAGAAATTCATTATCACCTTTAACCGGGATCAGGATCGAGACTAACATTCTTTATTCTACCTCCTAACTTTCTAGCTAAATTTTACGTACGGTGCGGCAACACCGGTGAGCAGGGCGTAAAAATATCTTTTTAGCTTGGTCTTTCGCCATAGGCGAAAGTAAAAAGAGATTTTTCCGAGCGTAGGCCTGCCGCTGGAGCAGGCCGGAGCGTCCCGGCGAACCGGTTTGCCGCGCCGGACCTGCAACATTTTTTACTTATCGTAATACCTCAAAATATACATTCTATACCACACCGCGAGCGTATCGACCCAGGTATCAAAGATAGACCTGATGCCGATCCGCTTCCACGTCCCGCGCTGAAACGTCATGACGACAGGCGCCTCGGTCACTTTGTAGCCGAAATGATGTGCCAGCACCAGAAGCTCCAGATCGTACGCAAACTTTTTTACCAGGATCTTCGGGAAGACCTTCTCCAGCACACTCCTTTTAAAAAGCTTAAGCCCCGTCTGCGTATCGCGTATCGGCAGGCCGAAAAGGATCTTTACGAAGAAAAAGTAAACCCCGCTGACAATACGCCGGTGCCACGGGTAATTGAGCCGTGAATTAGGATGACGTTTCGACCCGATCACGACATCGGCTTCATCGAGACGCATAATATCAAAGAACGTTTGTATCTGCGCGGGATGGAGATCCATATCTGAATCGAGGAAGACAATGAAGCTCCCTTTTGCCTGCCGGAATCCTTTTTTAAGCGCCCTGCCCTTGCCGAAATTCTCCATATTCTTAAGGATGCTCACCCGCTTCATTTCACGCGCGGCTCGCTGGAGTTGAGCATAGGTCTCATCCCGGCTTCCATCATCAACGACGATGATCTCATAATCGCAGCCGAATTCATCAAAGGTGGCCGTCGTTTCCCGGATATTGCGAAAGATATCCTTCCCTTCATTATACGCGGGCATAATGATCGAAATAAGGCCGGTAATGCCTTTCATAATGATCCTCTGGCTACTCTTTAAACGCGTACCACATATTAACCGCGAACAGGATGATCGAATTCAGGAGGATGATCCCCAGAACCTGCGGCAACGATCGATGAAAGAACGCGATCGCCACCACTTGGATAACGGTAAAAATAACAAAAGACTTTAAGAATTTAAATCTTGAGACCGATAGCTGGTAGATCGCCAGGACCATAATCAGGGAAAAGAACGTCATGCAAAGACTGAATAACCTGCCCAGGAATATAATATCGGCGCCGGAAGTCCCGCACAAAACCGTGAGCACAAGACCCGGAAATACATTATAAAAGACGACAAACCCGCACGAAAGAAACGCGGTATAGGCCAGGCTCTTCCTGAGCAACCCGCGGGAATCCTTCTGCTGCGCGTGAAGACCCGCGGCGTGCGGCAGCATCACAACCGCTATCGCGTTGGGGATAAAGAGCGCTATCTTGCCCACCATCTGCGCCACAGAATAGGACCCGGCAACGGTGGATTCAAAGAAGTGCTTGACGAGCACGACATCCATGTTGGTCAGGAGGCCGAAACAACCGAGCGTCACCAGTGTTGGCACGACAAACCGATATTTTTCTTTAATATCGATTGAGCCGGAAGAATCTTCTTTTTGAAAAACTTCCTTAACGCAATAACCGCCGATAGCCACTACAATGACCTGGGAGAGTAGATAGGCCGCGAGAACGCCGAAAAGCCCCCACCCCAGCATCAGGAAGAGCGCCAACATACCTAATTTACAGACCGCGCCACCGACATTACTGACGCTGTACGCGGTGAAACGCTCAAACCCCTGGAGAGCGCCCAGTATCGGCGCGGTGATCACCATCAGGAAGAGCATGAACGCGGTCATATAGACCGGCATGACCGAATCAAGACGCAGGTACTTCATGAAGTGAAAAGCGCCCAGCATATAGAGGACTAAGAACAGTATCCCCGCGAAGAACATATGCCGGATGATGATAAGCACGAAACGATGCGCTTTAACGCGTTCACCGCGACTATAATACGCGGCGCTGAATTTAGCGATCATCGTCGTCAGCGCGGAAATCGGATATGATAACATCAGCACGATCGAGAGGAGGGAATTGAACGCTCCGTACGCGGCGACCGGGAGTTTGCGAACGGTCAGCATCTGGTACAAGAGATTAGAAACGCTGACGAGGATAGTTCCGCAGAAGACCAGCGCGCTGTTAGCGAGAAAACGGTCCTTAGAACCCATCGAAGAGGCCTTTATTCTCCTGGACCCACTTCACGAGGAGCTCGATGCCTTTTTTGCACCCGATCTTCGGCGTCCAACCGAGCTCTTTCCGGGCGCGATCTATGGAGCTGATATAGACCTTCTGGTCGCCGGGGCGCCAATCGCCGTACTTAAGTTCGATCTTCCTGCCAAGATACTTCTCGAGAAGCGCGATGAATTCAAGAAGAGAAACGGAATTCGCCATCCCGCCGCCGATATTATAGACATTCCCGGCGCTGACCTTCAGGTTGCGCGCGGCGCTCAGGAAAGCGTCCACCAGGTCATCCACATAGAGGATATCCCTGACCTGCTTCCCGTCGCCGTAGATCGTGATCGGCCTTCCCTTAACGGCGCAGATGATAAAATGCGCGACCCACCCCTGGTCCTCGACGCCGAACTGGCGGGGTCCATAAATACAGCTCTGCCGGAAGGTGATCGTCTTGAGCCCGTAGATGCGGGCATAATCGATGACATACTGGTCGGCCGCCCCTTTCGAGCACCCGTACGGCGAATAAAAGTCGAGCCACATCCGCTCAGTGACGCCCTTGGGCAGCTTCGCGTAACTGTAGCGCTTTGCCGATTCTTTAACGCCGGCATATTCCATCTTGCCGTAGACTTTATTGGTCGAAGAATAAATGACGACCGGCTTATGCGCCGCCGCGCGGACCGCCTCGAGGAGGTTGAAGGTGCCGAGAGCGTTGATCTCGAAATCTTCCCGCGGCTCGACGACCGAGGTCGTCACCGCTACCTGGGCGGCGAGGTGGAGACAGAGATCGAACCGCGGCGCGGATGTCCCGTTTAAAAGCCGGTTAACGGCTTTTGCGTCGCGTATATCCCCTTTAATGAACGTCAGGTCCCCTCCCAGCGACTTGAGCCAGCGCAGGTTCTTATCAGTCCCCCGTCGCGATAGATCATCAAAAACGGTAACGGCCGCGCCCTGTGCCAGAAAACGACTCGCGGCGTTAGAACCGATAAACCCGGCGCCGCCGGTAATGAGTATCTTTTTCATCACAGCAGCCCTTTCTTTTTGAGCTCGGAACGCGCCTTGATAAAACCATCAACCGCCCGCTCCTCGCGTGACCACTCGAGCAACTCGCGCATACCATCCTTAAACCCGACCTTCGGCGTAAAATGAAGCAGCGCGCGCAATTTCGTAATATCCGCGTAGCAATGACGGATATCGCCTTTGCGGTACTGCCCGGCTATCTCGGGGGTGAATGGTTTTTTGTAGAGATCGATCAATACCTGCGCTACCGCGGAGATCGGCAGCGGAACACCACTGCCGACGTTAAAGACCTGATAATCGGCCTTCGTCCGTGTCAGCGCCAGGATATTGGCGCTGACAATATCATGGACCGAGATGAAATCGCGCGTCTGGAGCCCATCCTCATAGACGACCGGGCGGTTATCGTTCTTGATCCTGCTTAAGAATATCGCGCAGACGCCCGTGTATGGATTTGAAAGCGCCTGGCGGGGGCCATAGACATTAAAAAATCGCAGGGCTACCGACGGGATCTTGTAGGTCCTGCCGATATTAAGCACCATATCTTCCTGTACTTTTTTGGTGATCGAGTAGATAGAGTTGCACTGCTGCTCCTGGATCTCGTTGGTCGCGACCGCCGTAAGCACGGATCCGCAGGAGGGGCAGCGCGGCTCCCATTCTTTCTTCTTGAGTTGGGCGAGCGGGCGCATCCCCGGCCTGACAGGGCCGCACTTTTTGCAGCTATAGAGTCCTTCCCCGTAGCTGGACATCGACGCGGCAACAACGACTTTACGAACCTTGTTCTTGCGATTGACCAGAATATCGAGGAGGTTAGAGGTACCGCCGATCGTGACATCGGCATATTTCTTTATCTGGTATTGGGATTGCCCGACGCCGACGCAGGCCGCGAAATGAAAGACTCCCTCGACCCCGCGCAGAGCTTTTTCAAAAGCGTCGATATCTCGTACATCCCCTTTTATGAATTCGGCGTCTTTATTCAGATACTTCGGTTTCCTGCCCTGCTCATGTACCTGGGGATCAAGGCTGTCAAATATCCTCACCTGATGTCCGCTCTCAATGAGCCGGTCCACCGTGAAGGACCCGATGAACCCCGCCCCACCTGTTACGAGTACTTTCATTATTCCCCCCGTATATTTTCCGGCCCCGGACGCGCCGGTATGATCTTTGAAACCTCGCTATAGCTGATATTAAGTCGATCGCACACCCCGCGCACATCACACCCTTTGCGGCTTCTCGCAAGCGGGATCGTGATCAGTATCTCCTCTATCCTGAATTTTTCAACGAGCCGCTCGATATCACGCGTCCTGCCGAGAACGCGGACACCGTGGATCACGCGATCGACCTTCTGCTCGTCGTCATCGACAAAACCGACCGGTTTATAGGCGAGCGCCCTGTTCTGGCGCAACTCGCGCAGGACAAGCTCTCCCGCGTCGCCGGCGCCGAAGATCAGCACGCGCCTGCCACTCGAGCCGATATTGGCGAAGAACTCGCGATAGAGCCTGAAGAGTACCCGTACGCCGCAGATCGCCATGAACGTCAGGAGCCCGTCTATGACGAAGACGGTGCGCGAATAATTGCCAAAGCGGAAGAGGTAGAGTAACGCGATGACCGCTGCGGCTGAACCGACCAGCGTTGCCTTAGCGATCGCGATCACGTCATAAAGGCCGATGTAACGCCAGACACCCCGATAGAGGCCGAAACCGTAGAACGCGACAAGCTTGATCGTCAGCATAAGCGGCAACGACTCCAGGATCAGCGGCATGTTCACGCCGAAGGCCGCCGCCCCGAATCGAAGCACAAAAGCCAGGATATACGCGGACGCGACGATCGCGGCATCGATGAAGACCTCAACGATACGGCGTTTATTGTAGACGAACCCGTCGATCAGGAACTGGCCGGCCAGCCTCTTCTTGTTGACCGGGTCATCGGCTTCGTCGGTCGAGTAAACCTTTACCTCGGTCCCCAGAAATACCCCGAAGATAAAGAGCCCGATCGAGAGCGCCGCCGTCAGGACGAACGAGTACGCGAAAGGTATTCGCGGATAGAGAAGCGCCGCGGCGCCGCAGAGCGCGCTGACCAGGTAGAGAAAGAGGACCGCGCTGCGTTCGGAGAAGCCGAGCGTCACGAGCCGGTGCGACGTATGGTCCTTGCCTCCCTGCGAAATAGGACGGTGATGGAGCGTACGCATCAGCGTCACAAAGACCGTATCAAAGATCGGCACCGCCAGGACCAGCGCGGGTACCGCCATCGTGATCAGGAGCCCGGATTTAGCCGATCCGGTATCCGAGAGCGCGGCGGTCGCGAGGATATACCCCAAAAACATACTCCCGCAGTCCCCCATAAAGATCTTCGCCGGATTAAAATTGTACCGCAGAAAACCGAGCGTAGCGCCCAGAAGCGCTACTGAGAGCACGGCAAGCTGGGCATTATGCGAGATGAGCGCGTGAACGAAGAGGATCAGGCTCGAGATCGCCGCGACCCCCGCCGAGAGGCCGTCCATATTATCGAGCAGGTTAAAGGCGTTGATGATAGCGACGATCCAGATGATCGTCAGGGGAATATTGATGAGTGGCGACGCGGTAATATTGAACCGGAGGCCGAACATGATCGTAACGCAGGCGATGATGATCTGGCCGATCAGCTTCGTATCGGGCTTGATATGGACCAGGTCATCGATCAGGCCGATCCAGAAGATACCGAAGACCCCGAAGAGAAATCCGAGCGAAGCGAAGGTCAGGCGGCCGAAAAGGATATAACTGACAAGGAATGAGACGAAGATCGCGACACCGCCGAGCGTTGCGACGACGCGCATCCGCCAACGATCCTGCTTGGGATAGGCGACGAACTTATATTTGACGGCAAATCGCCTGACGAGCGGCGTCAGCGCGAGCGTCAGGCCAAGCGACACGAGGAACGGGATGAGATACCGCGCGGCAAGCGCGCAGCCATGCACTATCAAGTGGCTCATTTTTTAAAATACTCTATGACTTTCCTGATGATCTCGTCCTGGTTTACCGATGGCGCATACCCGATCAATTTTTTTATCTTTGAGATGTCGGGGGTGCGCCGGCGCATATCCTCAAAACCTCTCCCATAGGCCTTATCATACGAGAGATGGACGATCTCGGACGATGACCCCGTCATCTTCTTGATCTTGCGGGCAAGGTCATTCATACTGATCTCTTCTTCGGCGCCGACGTTAAAGACATCGCCGACCGCCTTCGGATGCTCCATGAGCGCCGCCATCGCTCCTACGACGTCTTTAACATACCCGAAACTGCGCGTCTGTTTGCCGTCACCGTAGATCGTGATCGGCTTACCCAGGAGCGCGCTCTGCACGAAGTTCGGCAGGACCATCCCGTACGCCCCGGTCTGGCGGGGACCGACGGTATTAAAGAGCCGTACGATCACGACCGGCAGCTTCTTTTCGACAAAATAGGCCATCGCCAGAAATTCGTCGATCGTCTTCGAGGAGGCGTATGCCCAACGCCATTTTTTAATAGGACCAAGCACCCGGTTATCGTCTTCTTTAAGCTTGTGCTCGATGTGGCTGCCGTAGATCTCCGAGGTCGAGGTGATCAGCGTCTTCTTCTTGTAGTTGTTCGCGAGGCGCAGGACGATCTCGCTGCCCTTGACATTGGTCTCGATCGTCTCGAGCGGCCGTTCCATGATCAACTTCACTCCTACCGCCGCCGCCAGATGATAGATCCGGTCACATTCCTTGACCAGCGCCTCCATCAGTTCCTCGTCAAGTATCGAACCGATGGTATATTTAAAACGTTTATTTTTCAGCAGGTGTTCGATGTTCTTAAGCGACCCGGTCGAGAGATTGTCGACAATATGGACCTGTTCCCCCTGTCCGAGCAATTCTTCGGCCAAATGGGAACCGATAAACCCCGCCCCACCCGTTATCAATATCTTCATGAACTTACCGCCTCCGTTATTTTTTTCTCTTTCAATAACCGCGCATAGAGCGCTTCAATATCACGGATAAGCCGTGTGCGCGCGTACCGCATATGGACCTGAATGCTTGCGGCCTCGCCCAAACGCCGCCGCAACGGCTCATCCTTAAGAAGCGCCGCCAGGGCGTCCTTAAAGGAGCTTGCCTGCCGCGTCGCGACCAGTATGCCGGTCTTGCCGTTCTCGACCAGGTCGGGAACACCGCCGACCGCCGTCGAGATCACCGCGCAACCTGATGCCATCGCCTCGATGAGCGAGACCGGGGTCCCCTCATTGAGCGAGGTCAGCGCGACAACGTCCAGATCGGCATAGACGAGCGCCATATCCTTGCGCCATCCGGCGAAGATGACCGCGTCCCTGATGCCGAGAGCGGCAGCGCTTTTAACGAGCGATTCGCGCAATTCACCGTCACCGATAATAACAAATCGCGTACCCGGCACCTCATCTTTAACCAGGCTCACGACCCGCAGAAATAGTTCGTGGTCCTTGATCGCGGTCAGCCGGCCCACAATGCCGACGAGCCGGGTGCGTTGATCGAGCCCTAATTCTTTTTTAAAAAGCCCCTTAAGGGCGGGCGCCTGCCTGAATTTCTCCAGGTCGAGCCCGAGCCTGATCACCTAGACGCGGGAGCGCGGCGCGATCGCGAAATGGCCGCAGATATCCTCTTTGAGAATATCGCTGACGACAATAAGCCGGTCGGTGAAAACCCCGAGGATGCGTTCGATCGTCAGATAGAAGCCGGTCTGCAGGCGGCCGAAATACCCCCTGAAGACGTGGCCATGAAAACTATGTACTTTAACCGGAACGCCCGCCAGTATCGCGGCGATCCTGCCCAGGGTGCCCGCCTTCGCGGTATGCGTGTGAACGATCTGGGGGCGCGTCTTCCTGATGAACCAATAGAGCTTCCAGAGCGCGACGATATCGGAGCCCATCCTGATCGTACGGCCCAACTCAGGGATAATGACCGGGGTAACTCCGCGCTCACGGGCAAAATACCCCATATCGCCTTCGCATGAATCGCACGCGCCGGCGACGAGCACGCTTTGAAAGCGCCCCTTATCAAGCCCCTCCGTCAGCAGGACCGTATGGATCGCCGGCCCTCCTACGTTTAAGCGGGCTATGACACGAACCACCTTTATAGTATCCATATTATATCGTAAAGGCCCTCACAACCCCATCTTTTTTTATATATCGCTTACCACAGGCGCATCTGGCCTTACCCGTAGCAAATTTCAGCCGCCCGGCGCAGGCACAGAGATGCCCATGCACCTTTGCCGGATTTCCGTAGACGAGCGCATACGGCGCGACATCCCGCGTCACCACGGCGCCCGCGCCGACGAGCGCGCCCTCGCCTATCGTGACGCCGCAGACGATCGTCGCGTTGGCCCCGATCGACGCGCCCTTTTTGACAAGCGTCGCCACGAGCGGATTATCCCGTGCCCCGCTGCGGGGAAAGAGATCGTTCGTAAAGACCATATTGGGCCCTAAAAAGACGCCGTCTTCTATGATGACTTTATCCCAGATCACCACGCCATTCTTAACCGTTACGTTATTGCCCACCACCGCGCCGGATTCAATAAAGGCGTGATCGCCGATATTGCAATCCCGGCCGACCCGGGCACCCTTCATGAGATGGGCAAAGGCCCAGATCCTCGTCCCGTCGCCGATCTGCGTCGTTTCAACCAGCGCCTCCGGATGCCTGAAATACGTGATCTTTTTTTTCTTCATCTTCCCCTCTCGCCTAACCGGTTACTGACAAACTCTTATCGATAAATATTCTATGCCAGAGCTCGAGATTTAACAAGGCCCATATACGCGCGCCGTTATTGGCCCTCCCCTGGACGTGGTCTTCGATGAGCCTGCGTAACGCATCCTGATCGAAATAGCCCCTGTTAAGAGCGACCGGATCGAGCAGTATCTCCCGGGTATATTTCTGGAGGCTGCCGCGGAACCAGTCATTGACCGGCACGCCGAACCCCATCTTTGAGCGATCCAGGATAGAATCGGGAAGTTTGCCGCGCAACGCGCTCTTTAAGACATATTTGAGCGTACCTCCCCTGATCTTATAATCGCTCGGCAGCGAGGCGCTGAATTCAAGTAATTTGTGGTCAAGAAATGGCGAGCGCCCCTCAAGCGAATTGGCCATCGCCGCTATATCCATTTTAACGAGAAGATCCTCGGGCAGATAGCTCATAATATCGGCGTACATGACCTGGTCAACCACATCGGCGGAGGTCCCCTGATCAAAAATACGGTCAAGGTACGCAAATGACGAGACGCCGGTCAATTCCCTCCTGAAATCGGCACAGAAGAGCGCCGTTTTTTCGCTATCCCTGAAAATCGTCATCCAGTTATAATGGCGCTCGCGATATGGCTTCGAAGCCATCGCGAGAAAGCGTTTAAGCTTGGCCGGCAGGTTATTATGCGCGAGAGAGTCGCGCAGGGAACCGCCGACGGCTCTCTCGATCGAACCGCGCAGCCACCGCGGCAAGCGCGCGAACCGCTCGGCGACCCGCGCCGCGAGGAAGCGCTCATACCCGCCGAAGTTCTCATCGCCACCGTCGCCGTTTAAAGCGACCGTCACCTGCCGGCGTGTCATCTGCGCCACATAGTAGCTGGGCAGAGCCGAAGAGTCGGCATACGGCTCGTTATAATACCAGACGAGCTTCGGCAGAAGCGCGATCGCGTCGGGCCTGACGATAAACTCATGATGCTCAGTACCGAAACGCTCAGCGACTATCTTCGCATAAGGAAGCTCGTTATGCGTCGCCTCCTCAAACCCGATCGAAAAGGTCTTAACCGCACCTCTGCTGGCGCGGCTCATCATATACACAACCGCGCTCGAATCGACGCCGCCGCTTAAGAAAGCTCCCAGCGGAACGTCGCTGATAAGCCTCAGCCGCGTCGCCTCTTCGAGGAGCTCGAGCGTCCTCTCCCGGCATGCTCCCAGTGAGAGCGTGGTCTTTGGTGAAAAATCGAGATCCCAGTAG
>JBAWYO010000030.1:0-13502 GCA_037143495.1 Candidatus Omnitrophota bacterium
TCCCGCGCTCTTTTGCTATGACCTGCGCATTGACGAAATTGACCGTCTCCTGCAGGATCGGGGTGAGCATTCCCTTGATAACCGCGATCGTCAGGGCCGACGTATCATACTTGGTAATTTCTCCGACATAGGTTATTTTGACGGCCCTGATATGGGCGTCGGCGAGCTGCGTTCCGAGCAGGCCGAGTTTCTCGGCAAGGTTCAGGTATGGCTTCAGGGTCTTGAGCGATTCGGGATCGACGCACGGCATATTGACCGCGTTGCGGATACACCGGTTCAGCAGGACATCGAGCACGATCTCCGCGATGTCGATAGATACGTTGACCTGGGCTTCTTCGGTCGAGGCGCCCAGATGCGGCGTCGCCACTATTTTTTCCATCTTCGCCAGAGAAAAGTCTTTCGGCGGTTCTTCCTCAAAAACATCGAGCGCGCAGCCGGCTACCTTCCCCGATTCTATCGCGTCTTTAAGCGCGGCTTCATCGACAATGCCGCCGCGGGCGCAATTGACGATCCGGACGCCGTTCTTCATGATCTTGAACTGCTGTTCCGATATCAGATGAAACGTCTCGTCGGTCAGGGGGGTATGGCAGGTAATATAATCGGCATTGGCCAACAGGTTATTCAGGTCCGAGAGCTCGACCCCCAGCTGCTTCGCCTTGTCGGCGGAGAGGAACGGGTCATACGCGATCACGCGCATCTGGAACGCGAGCGCCCGCTTGGCGACCTCGGTGCCGATACGCCCCATCCCGACAATACCGAGCGTCTTGCCGTAGAGCTCAACGCCCATGAAGCGCTTGCGGTCCCATTCGCCGTTCTTGATCGAACGGTCAGCCTGGGCGATATTGCGCGCCAAAGCCAGCATCATCGAGAACGCGTGTTCGGCGGTCGATATCGTATTGCCGGCGGGAGCGTTCAGGACGATGACGCCTTTTTTGCTTGCCGCCTCAACGTCGACGTTATCAAGACCGACACCGGCGCGGCCGATGACACGCAGCTTATCGGCCGCCTCGATGACTTCTTTCGTCAGCTTTGTCGCTGAACGGACGATGATCGCGTCATAATCCTTAATGATCGCTTTGAGCTCGTCCGGGGTGAGTTTCGTCTTGATATCAACCTTCAGGTCCTTCTCGTTCTCCAGGATCCTGACGCCTTCTTTTGTCATAGGATCGCTGACCAGTATCTTTATCATCTCCGTGTGACCCCTTTCCGCAATAAGCTCGTCGAATGATCTATGATAAAAAGACTTTCTGCGCCGCTTTAACACCGGCTCCCAGTTCAAACGCATGCCCCATCTTACTTAAAACGACCTCAAGGCACGAGATCGTGACGATGATATCGAACTGGTTCATATACCCCATCGAAGCGATCCTGATAACCTTACCTTTAAGCTCCGCCTGTCCGCCCGCAATACCGACACCATACTCATCGCGCATCGTCTTGACGAGTTTTTCGCCATCGATCCCGGCAGGAACCTTGAGCGCCGTCACGGCGTCGCTCGACGCGGTCGGGGAGAAAAGACCCAGCCCCAGCGCGGTACCCGCTTCGCGTACGGCAAGCGCCATTTTCCGGTGGCGGCTGACGATCGCCTCAAGCCCTTCCTGGCGGATCTGCTTGAGGGCCTCATTAAGGCCGATGATCAGCGATATCGCCGGAGTGTAGGGTGTATCTGTTTTGGTGAGCGCGGTACGCGCCTCCTTAAAATCAAAATAGTATTTCGGCGACTTTGAAACCTCAATGAGCTTCCAGGCCTTGGCGCTCACGCTCGCGAAGGCCAGCCCCGGAGGGACCATCAGCCCCTTCTGCGAACCGGAAACAACCACATCAACGGACCATTCATCAGTCTTGCACTCAACGGCGCCGAGCCCGCTGATAGCGTCGACAACGAGCACCGCATCGGTCTTTTTTACGATATCGGCGATCGCCTTGATATCGGTCGTAACCCCGGTCGAAGTCTCGCACAACGTTACAAAAACAGCCTTGTACCCGCCGCGCGCGAGCCGCTTCCCGATCTCTTTCGGATCGACCGCCTGCCCCCAGGTCACGTCGATCGTCTCCGCCGTAATGCCGTAGGCGGCGCACAGCTCCGTCCAGCGTTCGCCGAATTTACCGCCCTGCACCACAAGAGCTTTATCACCGGCGGAGAGCAGGTTACAGACCGCTCCTTCCATCGCGCCGGTACCGGAACTGGTGAATATCAGGACCTCATTCTTCGTCTGGAAGACATATTTCAGATTATCCTCGAGCTCCTGCAGGATCTTCTGGAATTGCGGGGTCCGGTGATGGATGATCGGCCGCGCCATTGAGAGCAGGACATCCGGCGGTACCGGAGTCGGCCCGGGAGTCATCAGGAAATTTTTGATCATCGGAAATATCCTTTCGTAGGTCGGCTGACGCCGGTTATTTTTTTATCTTAGTCGCCTGGACCACTTCGTCGACCAGGCCGTATGCCTTCGCTTCGTCGGCTGACATAAAAAAATCACGGTCTGAATCAGCCTTGATCTTCTCAACCGACTGGCCCGTATGATAGGCCAGTATCTCGTTGAGCCTGTCTTTGAGGCGCGAGATCTCCTGCGCCTGGATATGGATATCGGATGCGGTTCCCTGCGCCCCGCCCCACGGCTGATGGATCATGATGCGGGAATTCGGCAGCACGTGGCGTTTACCCTTGGTGCCGGCGGCGAGCAATACCGCGCCGAACGACGCGGCCTGCCCCATGCAATAAGTGTTGACCTGTGGTTTTATGAACTGCATCGTGTCGTAGATCGCGAGCCCGCTCGTGACCGACCCCCCCGGTGAATTGATGTAGACATTAACATCCTTCTCGGGATCCTCCATCTGCAGGAAAAGAAGCTGGGCTATGATAATATTGGCTACGTTATCGTCGATAGCCGTGCCGATAAAAACGATCCGGTCTTTCAGCAGCCGTGAATAAATATCGTATGCCCGCTCGAACCCGCGTGAAGTCTGCTCAACAACCATCGGAACCAGTAGACTCATATGTTCCTCCTTGACGGACTATGCACCTGCGCTCTTATGGACGGCTGACTGCCGGCTGCGCAACCTCTTCGACCTTCGCCTGCGCCACCAAAAACTCTAATATCTTACTATGTTTAATGTCGGTTTTCAAGCTTGAAATAAGATCGTTTTTTTCGTAGTGTTCCCTGACCTTTTCAAGCGGCTGGCCATACTGCCGGGCGAGCTCCTCAAGGGCGGCGTCAACCTCACCGACTGACGCTTCGATCTTTTCGCGGTCGCCGATCTCATCCAGGATGAACATCGTCCTCACCTGCCGCTCGGCCACCGGCATAAATTTCTCCGTCATCTCTTTTTCTTTGACCTTCAACTCTTCCGCCTTGATCCCCTTGCCGGCGAGCTTCTCCTTCTCGCGTTCGACGAGATAGTGGGCCTGCCGCTCGATAAATGACTGCGGAACGCTGAATTTCAATTCCTGCAAGAGCGCGTCAAGGGCCTGGTTCTCCATATCCTGCCGCGCGTGGTGCTCGTGCTGATCATCGAGCAATTTGCGCACCGAAACACGCAATTCGTCGGGAGTAGCGTAGCCCATCTCCTTCGAGAACTCTTCATTGAGCTCCGGCACCGCTTTTTCTTTTATTTCATTGACCTTAATATGGAAAAGCGCTTTTTTACCCGCGTATTCTTTCGCGCCGAAATCTTCCGGCAGCAGGGCATCGACCGCTTTCTCTTCACCGACCTTCATGCCGGCTAGCGCCGCGGAAAGTCCCGGAATATACGATTTGTCCTCAACAGGCATCCAGACATTCTCCCGCTTCTTCGCTATCGGTTTGCCGTCGACAGAAACCTGCGAATCACAAACGATATAATCGCCGATACGCACCGCCCGTTCGGCCGCGGTGACAAATTTCGCGTGCGATTCCCGCAGCGACGTGATCGACCGCTCCAGCTCATCATCGGTCACCTCGACCTTTTTCCTCGTAAGCGCCAGGCCTTTATATTCCTTGAGTCCGGTGACGGGGCGCGTATTGAAGTGGGCCTTGAACGTCAGCGTCTTGCTCTCGTCAAGCTTGACATCGCTTATCTCGGGCAAGCCGAGCGGCAAAAATCCCGCTTCCTCGAGGCCTTTATGATACGATTCGGCAATAATCTCCTCGATAACGTCCTGTGTCGCGCGTTCGCCGTAATGACGTTCGACCAGGTCGACCGGTGCCTTACCCGCCCGGAACCCGGGCACCGCGGCGACTTTAGCTATTTTTGCTATGCTCTCCTGAAGCTTTTTTTTGACATCCGCTGAAGGGACTTCAATTTCAAAAGACTTTCTGCATTCCTCGATGTGGGTGATCTTGTTTTTCATGATCGCTGTCGTGCGCGCCCCCGTTTCCGGGTACCGGCGCTTACCTTTCTCTGTGATACTGCGCTCTTTTATTACGGATCAATGAGACCGTAATTCCCGTCTTCCCGCTTATACACAACATTAATTTTTTCACTTTTCGCGTCACGATAGACCAGAAACGCGTCCTTGAAGAGTTCGAGCTCCTCGCAGGCCTCATCAACGGACATCGGTTTCGGCTGAAATTCTCTCTTAATAACCTGCGCCTTCCCCGCGCTCGGCGAGACCTCTTCTTCTTCCGGAGCACCCCGGAAAAACTTCGTCAAGAAACTGAACTTCCTGACCAGGCGGCGGTCCTTATGCCCCTTGGTGCGTTCCCGAAGCTTCAGCAGCTGGTTATGAAGGCTTCCGAGCGTCTTATCGATCGAAGCGTACATGTCCCTGCTCTCTTCGGTCGCCGTAAGCTTAACATCTTTCAAGTACAGGGTGATCTCTGCGATATGCCGCACCTTCTGGACCTCGAGAATAACGTGCGCTTCCTTGATCGTATCCGTAAAGTGTTCAAACTTAAGAAGTTTTTTATCGACATATTTTTTAATCGGCTCAGAAACATCAAAATGTCTTCCCACGACCGTGATCTGCATTATTCGATTCCTCCTTTAATACTCCGCTACCGGCTTTACATACTGAACTTTTCACCCAGATATATCTTTCGCGCCTCGGGATTGGTCGCGAGTTCCTGCGCGGTACCTGAAATCAGGATCTTGCCCCCCGCCATGATATATGAGCGGTCGGTCACCGCAAGCGTTTCCCGCACATTATGATCGGTCAGCAATATGCCGAGCCCCTTTTTGCGCAGATAGCTGATGATCTGCTGACATTCAAAGACGGCTATCGGGTCGATCCCGGAGAACGGCTCGTCGAGGAGTATAAAAAGAGGGTTCGTGACCAACGCCCGGGTAATCTCAAGACGCCGGCGCTCCCCTCCCGAAAGCGTAAAAGCCTTTGATTTTGCGAGATGGGCTATCTTGAGCTCGGCAAGGAGCCCGACCAAACGCTCATCCCGGTCTTTTTTTGATATATCAAGCGTCTCAAGGATCGCCATGATATTCTCTTCGACCGTCAGCTTACGAAAGACCGACGGCTCCTGCGCCAGATAGCCGATACCGCGGCGGGCCCGTTCGTGCATCGGGAGATCAGCGATGTTCTTATTATCAAAGATGACCTGTCCTTCGTCGGGTCGGATAAATCCGGTCACAATGTAAAACGTCGTTGTCTTGCCGGCGCCGTTGGGCCCGAGCAAACCAACGATCTCCCCGCGATTGACTTTGATCTCAACACCGTTGACGACAGTACGGTCGCCGTAGCGCTTGACCAGTCCCCGTGTCTCAAGTAGGTGCATAGTAGCTGTCCGTCCCGGCGCCCTGGTTAGTGAAGCGGGAGTTGCGTATCCGTCTGGTTCGGAAAAACGACGATCCGCGGCTTCCCGACAAGCCTGACCCTGCCGTCGCGCACGCTGTAGACCGCGCGTTCCGAACAGGTATAATTGCCTTCCCGCTGTATCTTGACGTTGCGTATCGCGATAACGCGCGTGATCTTGCGCGTCACAGGATCAAAGATCACCTTCATCATATCAGCGGTGATCTTGCCGCGCGGGTCGTTGATCCGCACGTTATCCTTGAGTATCGAAATATTCTTTTGATAATCAACGACCAGCGGCCCGTCGCAGGTGATCACGGTCGGGGGCGTATCGCGGATCTCGACCGTCACATCCTTCTTCATCTCAACCTGCTTTAAGGACGGTGAGCCCACGGCCCCTGTGCCAACCGAGAAAAAATTATCCTTCTGGACCTTAACCACGGAATCGGTGGTCACCTTCTCGGTCTTCTGGTTCCAGTCAAGGCTGTCAGCCATGATCTTCGTGCCGTCAGAACTTTTTCCCACCACATGATCCTGCAGGTGGATATCCTTGGTATTTTTATCGTAGACGCCTTTTTTGGCGGTCAAGGTCAGCGTCGAATCATCACCGTACGCCTTCGCGGTCACATAATCAAGCTTGATAACATTAGAGAATATATTCGCGACCGCCCCGCTCAATTCCCATTTTTTCTGTCCGTTCTTGCGATACCCCTCCAGATTAAACGAGAGAATCCGCTGGCCGGCTCCCGCGTTGTCACCGGCGTCTTCATCCGCGCCTGTCTGCGTCCCTGACGAGCTCCCGAGCGAGAGCGTGACCTTTTTGCGATCGCATCCGGCTTGCATATAACAGGCGACCGCGGTGATCAGAAGCACTAAAATCGTTATTTTTTTACTCATAGCCCCGTTATTATAACATAGCGATTTATTGAATACTAGCACATTGTCTGCGATAAAGCATCTGCTCGCCGTTCCCGCGCAGCATACTCAGGAAGCGGCGGCGCAATAACGATCATACGCTTCCTTGACCGTCAGAGATATAAAATCCTTTGAGAGCCGGCTGCCATTGACCCCCTTGGTCAGCATGCAGATCAAAAGATCCCCTTTTGCGGTAAAAACAATACCGACATCGTGACAAACGCTGCGTTCCAGCCCTGTTTTATGGGCAACAACGGTAGTAGCCGGCAATTTGGCCGGGATGCGGTCTTTGATCTTCTGCATCTTAAGTATCGCGAGACATTGTCCTGAGATCGAGGGGTCCAGAAATCTTTTTTCGTAGATCGCTTCGAGGATACGCGCCATATCATCGGGAGTCGTATAATTCTCGATACCGCTCGACCGGCATTGAAAATCCATCATCTTACGCGATAGATTCGTATTTTTAAGACCGAATTCCTTAAACGCGGCGTTCAAATAATCAAAACCGAGCATACCGATGAGGATATTAGCGGCGGTATTGTCGCTTTCGCAGACCATGCGCCGCATCAACTCCTGAATGGTGATCATTGAGCCGGCGGGACTGTATTTAAGCTTGCCCGACCCGGGAGCGCGCTGCGACGCCCGCAGCACGACCGTATCGGTCAGTTTCACCCTGCCCTCTTTGACGGCTTTAAAACAGGCTCCCATGATCGGGATCTTCACGATACTCGCTGACGGAAAAAGCGTATCGTTATTATAAACGATCCTTTCGCGTGTCTTAAGATCCTCGATCACGATACCGGCTACCCCTCTGAACCGGGCTACCTTTCCATCAAGAGATTTTTTAAGAACGCGCCAGACCTCCCGCTGTTTTTCAATGGCCGCTTTTTCGGTTTTGGCCTTTTGCAGGGAATCTCCGATATGCCACACCCCGATCGCTACCGCGAGCGCTACCGCAATACCGATAAGGACCACCGGCAGTTTCTTCATAGCGGCGCGCTGCCCCTGGCCAGCGTTTCTTTAAGCCTTCCGAGCGGAAACCGCCCCCCGGGGCACGCTGTCCTTTTTCCGCGGATATCTTTATGCCTTCTGATCGCGCCGACGGGGATATTGTACTGCTCACAGAGCACGCTGACAAGGCCGAGCAACGCGTTAAACTGCGCCTCGGTAACGTCCTGCCTGCAGAAATCGCCGACCAGGCAGATCTGGATATCGCGGGGGCGTTCAACCTGCGCCTGCCGGCGCCAGCGCCATCCGACTTCGATCTCACCGTCTCCTGAGCCCGCTCCGTTGCCGATCACAAAATGATAAAAAAGACCGCCCATATGCCGCTGGCGGTGGTTTCGGTCAAATGATGCCGCGCTGCCCTCGATGGTAGCGCTATGGTGAAGCGTGATCGTCCGCCATTGCGAGAGCGGATGCCGGGGTCCCACGATCTTCTCTATATCGCCAAACCGCTGGGCTCTGATCCCGGGGGTAGGAGGTACAACACACCGCGCCCGTGGTATAAAAAGGCGCTGGCCGAGACCGATCTGCGTAGGATCGTTGATACGGTTCGCGCGCATGATCTCGCCCATATCAACATGATATACCTTGGCGATCCTCCAGAGCGTCTCTCCCGTAAGTACAACATGATAGACGCCCTCAAAACGGATAGGACCCGATGTGACAGGGCGCGGAGGCTCGACCGTAGCGCAGCCGTTGACCAGCAGAGGGATGCACACGCACAGGGCATACAGAAGGAAGGAGCGCTTGCCCCTCATAGAAGAAAACATTGACCTCATCGACGCCTTATTTTGAAAGGTGTTTCATCAGCTTCGAGGAAGTCGACTTGCCGACAACCCCATCGGCTTTAAGGCCGTTGGAGCGCTGGAACTTCTTAATGGACCGCCGGGTATTCGCGCCTATTTTTCCATCAATGGCACCGGTGTAAAAACCCGCGTTCTTAAGGGCGGTCTGGATATCTTTATTTGAGAGCGTCGCCCCTTCTTTATCGGCTTGCGGTGCGGACTGCTCTTTATCAATCGAAGGCCCCTGCTTATCGAGCTGGCGCTCAAGCGTGCTGACTTCCTGTTTTTTCTTATCAAGCTCGCCTTCCAGATATTCAATACGATTCTTATAGACCTTTAACTGTGCCTGCGAATCCTGAGATCCTTCATTGCCGTTGCCGGTCGTCGCGCAACCGGTCAGCAGGATGCCGCACAGAATAACCAACATAATCCGATTGCACATCGCTACCCCTCCTTATCTTACGGTGATCACTACTCTATCGGGATGATCAGCTTGCTCCCCACTCTCAGCTTCTCTTTATTCTTGATCCGGTCCTTATTGATCTCATACAGGTATTTCCAGCGATAGCCGCTGCCCAGCTGTTTCTCGGCGATCTTCCAGAGGTTATCACCCTTCTGGACGATGTACTCTTTGGTCTTGACCTTGACGTCACCTTCAAGCTTCTTCTGTTCCTCGACGACGTATTTTCCCTCTTCGATTTGCTTCGCCTCGCCGACTTCAGGACAGTCCGGATATGGTATCATGACCTCCTCGACCTCGGCGATCATGAACTGCGCGTTACGGTCCTTCTGCATGCCGACGAGATCGGTGAGCGGAGCAACCGCGTTAAGCTTGCCACGGCTGACGATCTTGATGCGCTCTTCGGGAATACCGTTATCGAGCATATACTTTTTAACCGACGCGCCGCGCTTATTGCCGAGCTTTTCATTGTAATTCTCAGTGCCGCGAATATCGCAGTTACCGGTGATCAGGATCGATGTCTGCGGATTGCGCTTGAGGCTTTCAACTGCATTGTTCAATACCCTGAGGCCGTCATCACGCAGCTCGGCTTTATTATAATCGAAATAAATTTTGACGTTCTTGACGATCTTTTTGATCAGGAGTGACGGGCGCATCTCTTTTGGTTTCGGCGCCGGCAGTTCCTCTTCCTTGTAGTCAAAAATCAGTTTGTATACATAGCAGTACCCGCGATTCCCCCAGGGAAACACTTTACCCGGCGCTTCGGGCCACCACCAATATCCGCCACGGTCGCTGTCCTTGACCGGTCCGGGCTTGGCATCGGTCGGCCACCAGGTGAATTCCTTCTGCATCTCTTCGATCTGACGGCGCGCCTTTTCATTCTTCAGGTCGCCGGCGTTCGGCGTCATCCCCTGGTTTGCGTAGACCCGCGAAGAGACTCCCATGGACGAACCTGCCATGCTCGCGCCTGCATCGCTTCCGGTAGTTGCCGTCGTTTCTGACGAAGCTGCCTGCACCGCGACATCAGCCGCGGCGGCATTCTTCGCATCAGCCCGGGCCATTTCCTCGTCGGTAATGCCCGCGTCTGCGTGCGCGCATGCCACGTAAAGCCCCGTTATTGCCAGAGCCAGTACGCATCCTGGTAGAATTCGTTTACTGAACATTATTCCCTCCCTGTGAAATTTCCGTGCTTCTCACCATTAAATTTCATCCCGAGCTGCCTTCTCAGTCATACCTGGCAGCGAGGGATCAATAATTTCCGATACAAATAATATGCGGAGGGAGAGATTTGAACTCTCAAGGGTTGCCCCATACGGTTCTGAGCCGTACGCGTATGCCAGTTCCGCCACTTCCGCAAAAAGCCTTATCGCGCGCTGTTAAATGATGTGGCCGGCTTTTTCTGAAGGGGGAACGAAGTTCCCCCTTCAGGGGATCCCCCTCCTCACCGGATTATCGTCACAGCGAGAAAAATAAACTCTCTTAAAGAAGGGAACGTAGTTCCCTTCTTTAAGAATTTAACCCTCCTTAGAGGAGGTCATCTTGTATACAAAAGAACTCATATGGAAACGAACTCGTAGCTGGTGCACCTAGTCATTTTTTCCTAACAGAACCGCGCGTACGAATATAATGTAATTCAGCAGTTGCAGTGAATTTTCTGATTTGAAAAGAGTATACTGTAAATCAAAGGGCGTGTCAATAAATAACGGGTACGGAACGAAAAATGAAACAGTGGGGCGCGGGAGTCAATGGAACACCCTGACGATATGCGCCACGGGCGCGAACATCAAGATTGTAAATTCTCAGGCAAGCGTATATAATAGGCGGCGTGAGACCTCAAGTCCCCTTTTCGAAGGCGATCGATAAAATTCTACGGGCGGGCAGCATCGACAGCCTGCTTGAGATCGCGGTCGACTTATTGACATCACTCCTCGGCGCTCAGCGGGTCACCTTTTATTTTTATAATGAAGATACTCATGAACTCTGGAGCTACGCCGTCACGGATCTTGAAATACGCGAAATACGCCTTCCTCTCGGCGAGGGTATTGTCGGTGTTTCAGCTCTCAGAAAGAAAACGCTCAGTATTGAAGATGCCTACCAGTGCCCTTATTTCAATAAGAAGATCGATAAGGCGACGGGTTATCGGACCAGGAGCGTTCTCTGCGTGCCGCTGCTGGACAGGACTAATAAAGTACTTGGCGTTGTGCAGGCGATAAACAAAAAAACTGGAGTTTTTACCCCGGAAGATGTTGAGAACGCGAAGAACATAGCGCTCTACCTCGCGATCGCCCTCGAAAATATACGCCTCACGCAGGAACAGGAGACGCTCTTCAGGAGCACGCTCTACGCTCTCGCCAGCACGATCGACGCGAAAGATCCGGTGACGGCCGGCCATTCCTACCGGGTCGCTTATTTTGCGGTAAAACTTGCCCGCGCGCTGGGTTTCCCCCACGATCAGCTCAAAATACTCGAGTACGCCGCGTATCTGCACGACATCGGCAAGATCGGCATTCCTGAGTCGATCCTCTGCAAAAAAGAAAAACTTACTGATAATGAATATACCGCGATAAAAAAACACCCCCTTCACACCTTGCGTATCTTGAAGAACATAATTTTTACCAAAGAAACAAAGCAGATCCCCTTTATCGCTTCATGTCATCATGAGTATCTGGATGGAAGCGGCTATCCATTCGGTCTTCGCGACAAAGAGATCAGCCATCTTTCGCGCATAATCTCAATCATAGATTTTTACGATTCTATGACCGCGTTCGACCGCCCCTACCGGAAGCACCTTGCGATCAAAAAGACGCTGAAACTCCTGACCGAAGAAGCACGAAAGAACCATTTAGATAAAAAACTGGTCGCTTTTTTTATACAGAAAAAGATCTACCGGTACGAACAACGCCTCTACCGGCGCCTCGACCTCCACATCACGATCACCTACCACATCTTACCGCAGAAAAAAATAGTCGACCGCACCCCCGACGAATCGCTGGAGACGGCGTCCGCGGACCTGAATATTCCTTCCCGCGAATCGACTAAAAGCGTCAATATCAGTTCCGGGGGCATCTTATTCGCCACGAAGATATACCTGCCGGTCGGCATGTTCCTGAGCCTGGACATAAAGATATTCTCAAAAGAACTCAAATGTCTGGGCAAAGTGGTCTGGATCGAGAAGGTGCTCTCGACGGACAATTATCGTATCGGCGTCAAATTCGTCAACCTGACGCCCCGCGCCCGGATGTGGCTTGCGCAGTTGCTGGCCAAGCGGCGGACCGCGAAGACCGGACCGGATACGAAGAACGCGAAAGGAACCTAGGCAAAGATGTTCCTCTTCTTACGATTGGTGGTCGGGCATCTTCTCGGGGATTTCCTCTTCCAAACCGAAGGAATTGTCACCGCGAAAAGAGAAGGGGTCCGTGGCAGGATGCTTCATGTCAGCATTATCTTCGCTTCATTGCTGCTGACCGCCCTCCCCTTTTTATGTGAGGGGAGACTATGGTTGGTGATAACAGCATCCGCGGTCGCCCATTACGGTATTGACGACATAAAAATAAAGATCATTGAACCGCGATGGTCTATCGCCGCCTTTGTGACGGACCAGGCGCTTCATCTCCTGGCCCTCGCGCCAGTCATGCTACTACCGGTTTCATGGCAAAAACCGGCGGGGACAAACGCACTCATAGCGATCTATAATAACAATACGTTGTTGGTCGGTTGCGCGGGATATCTGGCGTCCGGCTTTGCGGGAACATACCTCTGGAACTCGATCGTAAGGACGTTCGCCCTCAAGAACACCTGTCTATCAAAAGGGCCGTTTATGTACGGCGTTATCGAACGCGCTCTATTTACAACCGCATCCCTGGGGATCTTTTTTCTCCCCTTGGCTCTCCTGCCGTGCGCGATCCGGCTCATGAGCAAAAGAGGTTTTCCGGCCCCCGAATTCAGCTTCAACCTTATCTATGCCTGCGCGATCGGTATCCTGATACGCAGATTCGCCCCGGGGTGATCGCCTTCAGGTGAGCCGGCACTGATGGACCGCATACGGGGTCGCGATCCCCTTGAGCGTTTTTTGATGTACCGTGTGGGATATGCGCTCGGCCGCTAAAAAATCCTTGACCGAGGAACTACCGAAGACCGGCTCCGTCAACCAGATCTCGCCCGCTCCGGCGAGATCTTTTATCCGTGAGGCTATGTTGACCGTCTGTCCGAAATAGTCGAGCCGTTCATCGACGTTCACGACGACCGCGGCCCCTTCATGGAGACCGATGCGCATGCCGATCGGGATGTCGCCGCTCTTGCTGAGCGCGGGCATCGAGCGGACCATCTCGACCGCGGTACGTACCGCGTTGATCGGATCGGCAAACGTCGCCATGATCGAATCCCCCATCGTCTTGACCACGGCCCCTGAGTTATTGCGCACGATCGGCATCAGATGGTCAAAATGCCTTCTCACGAGGTTATACGCCTGGAAATCGCCGTCCTTTTCGTAGAGCGCGGTCGACCCTTGCAAGTCGGTGAAGAAAAGCGTAAGATTTTTTATCGTCAGGCATAGATCGCGCGAAATATCCTGTACGCTGAAGAGATCCCTGAAGCTCTGCGTACTCAAGAGCGC
>JBAWYO010000031.1:0-13256 GCA_037143495.1 Candidatus Omnitrophota bacterium
TCTGAGTACATGAGTATCGTGATCACTCCTGATATTTTTGAGAAAGAAATAGCTCCCGCGCGCACCTTCTGCCTTCAGAAAGAAGTCGATACGCTCCTCGGGATGGGGCTGGGTAAAGGGGCTTCCTACGATAATACGCTCGTTGTTTCCGAATCGGGCGTCGTTAAAAATAAATTGCGCTTCACCGATGAATTCGTGCGCCACAAGATTATCGACCTTCTCGGCGATATGTATCTGCTGGGTTTCGCGATCAGGGGGCACGTGATCGCGGTCCGCAGCGGCCATGACCTCAACATCAAGCTGATACAGAAGATCAAATCAAAGCGGGAGCGCTGGCTCGAAGGGTCGCTCCATTCATTTTCGACCCAGATCGGTTCGCGGATAATAAAGGAACGCCGCTGGACTTCCTGCTCAACGATACCGGCCCTTTTGATCGCCTCAACGATCGGCAGCGATGAGCCATCCATGACCGGCAGCTCGTCGCCGTCGATCTCAATGAAGATATTATCGATGCCGAGCCCCGAGAGCGCGGCCATCGTATGTTCAACGGTCTGGATCCAGATATCGGATGACCCGATCGAGGTGTGATGGGGACTCTTCGCCATTGAAACAACATTCGCGAGCTCGGCGTTAATGATCGGCTTATTATTCAGGTCAACCCGCACAAAATTCACGCCGCTGTTCGGCGGGGACGGCTTGAACCGCAGCCGTATCCGGTTGCCCGTATTAAGACCCGTTCCCTGGATCTCTATTTCACTCTTTATAGTCTTCTGCTTTTCCACAGTCTCCTCGTTTTTTCGTCAGCCCTGCGACCGCCTCTTTAAGCTCGGCGACTTCTTTCATCAATTCAGGCAGTTTCGCCCACCCCGCGAAGATCTTCTTTGAAACGTTGTGGGGTTTCGCGGGGCTGCCGACGACAAAGGTATCTTTAGGTACAGACTTGGTAACCCCTGCCTGGGCGCCGACAATGACATTATCGCCGAGCTCAATATGGCCGACGACGCCGCTCTGACCGGCCAATATCACATTCTTGCCGAGCACGGAGGATCCGGAGATGCCCGCCTGCGCGACAATGATAGAATGCTCACCGATAATGACGTTGTGCGCGATCTGGACGAGATTGTCGACTTTAGTGCCGCGTCCGATCACCGTTTTGCCGAAACGCGCGCGGTCGATCGTCACGCACGCGCCGATCTCAACGTCATCCTCGATCACGACGATGCCGATCTGCGGTATTTTCTGGTGAGCGCCGTTGACCTCTTCAAACCCAAACCCGTCACTGCCGATCACCGTCCCTGAATGAATAATAACCCTGCTGCCGATCATGGCTCCTTCGCGGATCGTCACATTCGGGTAGACCAGCGTATTGCTCCCTATGTTCGTGCGATAGCCGACAAAAGCGCCGGCGCAGATGACCGTATGGTCACCGATCTGGACACGGTCTTCGATGACCGCGTGGGGCCCCAGCGCGACGCCGTTGCCCATGACCACATCCGCGCCGATCACCGCGGTCGGATGTATCGTCCGGGGCAGGCGCCGCTCATCCGGATACATAAAGGAGATAACCTTCGCGAACGCCAACGACGGATTATCAACGCGGATAACCGCCTTCAAGATCTCTTTCTGCATCGCGCCGGAAATAATCACCGCTGACGCTTTCGAGCGGTTCACGAGCGCTTCATACCGCGGGTTCGCCAGGAACGTAATATCGCCTTCCTCGGCTTCGCGCATACCGGAGACACCGCTGATAATGGTCGCGGGATCACCCTCAAGCTGTCCGCCGACAAGCTTATGTATCTGCTCTAACGTCACCGTCATATTTGTCACGATAGCGGGGAACCTCCGATCCCGGATGCTTGGCCCCTAAGCGCATGCGTTATCGCCCCGGCCCTTTACTTATTTTTTAACAGCTATTTTAGAGTTGAGCACTTTTACGACGCTCTCGGTAATATCGTATTCATCCTTGCTGTAGACGAAGGCCCTGCTTGAGAAGATATAATCATACCCTTCGGTCTTACCGTACTCCTGGATGACCACGTCGATCTCGTTCGAGATATCCTTGATCGCGCTCATGCGTTCTTTCTTGAAATCGTCTTTCGCCTTGCGGTCAAATTCGCTTAACGTGTTGATCTTCTCATCGATCGCCGCCTGCTTCTCTTCCTTGCCTTTATCGCTTAAGAGTTCGAATTCATCCTTAAGGCGGCGGACATCATCGACCATTTTTTTACGCTCAGTCTCTTTATCTTTGAGCTTACTGTCGAGGACCTTATACGCATCCTTGGTCTTATTATATTCTTCAAATACTTTGTCGAGATCCACATACGCGATTTTCACATCTTTGGCATACGAGCGCAGCGGGGTACCCGCCACGAATAATCCTGCCAATAAACAAGCTGCCGCGACCATACCGTACTTTTTCATGAGTATACTCCTCCTTTTAAACCTGCCGTAGTTAAAATCCCTGACTCAGCGTAAAATGCAATCTCCCCCGCTTCGACTCTCCGGCAACCGTGGAAAGCGGGAAACCATAATCAAGCTTTACGGGGCCGATCGGCGTTTTTACCCGTACCCCGACACCGGTGCCCGCCTTGAGCTCTTTTACCCCGAACTGGCTCCATCGCTCCCACACATTACCGATATCATAAAAAAGAGCCCCTTTAATAACCTTCTCGTAAATAGGAACGGTGAACTCCGCACTGCCCATCAGCATCGCTTCGCCGCCGATCGGATCGTTCGTAATGGCATCCTTCGGGCCGATCCTGCGTTCCCGGTATCCGCGGACGCTGTTGGTACCGCCAAGATAGAACCGCTCATAGATCGGAACTTTGGTTGAGGACGCGTAAGCGTTGGCGACCCCCGCCTGGGCGCTCAGCTCAAGTACATTTTTCCCGAGAAACGAGAAAAATACTTCGCTGCGCGACGTGTATTTCATAAAATCCTTTGATCCCCCCAGCACGCCACCAGCTTCTTCGACCGACCCGGTGAGCAGGTATCCGTTCATAGGATTAAAAACATTATCACGCTTGTCGTACGAAAGCGTGTAGATCATTTTGCTCAGGACATTGCGCCCTTCTTCAGCGCGAAAATCGGCCGATGTCCCGGGATCGACGTCTCCGATCTTTACATATTCGCGGACATACATCAGGTCGCCGCTCAGATAGTCGTTGAATTCCTTGCCAAGCCGGAGATCGCCTCCTTTGCGCGACTCATCATAGCTGTACCCCAGGTTATCGCTCTTTAAGCGGCTCCGGTCATAGAGATCAAACCCGAAGAGCAGCGGAAAATCGAGGATCCACGGTTCGACCCAGCTGAGCTCGTAATTTTTACGTATCGTACCGAACTCCGCCGAAAGCCGCAACCGCTGGCCGTCGCCGGTAAAGGTCGGAAAGTTCAACAGGTCGAAATTCTTCTGCGTCACGCTCACGAACCCGATCAGCGACTCAACCGAACTGAAGCCTCCGCCAAAACTGAACTCGCCCGTCTTCGTCTCCTTAACGTTGACGAGCAGGTTCTGCTTGTTGGGGGCCGACCCCGGCTCAGTATCGAGGTTAACCTCTTCGAAATAGCCGAGATTATAGAGCCTCTCTTTCGAGCGGCGCAGTTTATCGCCGTCAAACCGCTCCCCGGGATATGAACGCAGCTCTCTGCGGATAACGACATCTTTGGTCTTTATGTTCCCCTTGATCTTGATCTTGTCAATGTAGATCAGTTCGTTCTCAGTAACGGTGTACGCGACATCAACACCGCCGGTCTTCGGGTTCAACGCGTCAGCGCCGTCGATCTGGGCGAGCATATACCCTTTTTGGAAATAGAATTGCTGCAGTTCGAGCACATCCTGGCGCAGGCCGATCTGGCTGAAAACCGCCTTGGGGGCCATCTTAAGCCGCGCGCGCAGTTCCTTTTCGGGGAATATCGCGTTCCCTTTGATCGCAATATCGCCGACGATATACTTCTTTCCCTCATCGATCTTGATCGCCAGTTCCATCCAGTGGCCGGTACTGTCGTAGACGGTCTGCGGATCGACCTTGACGTCAAGGAACCCGCTGTTCTCGTAGAACGTTTTTATCTTTTCAATATCGGTCAGGAAGGTCTCTTCCTTAAAGAAACCGGCGGTAAAGAGCGAGGCGGGACGGGTCGATATCGTCTTAAGCAATTGCTTGGAGGGGATGCTCTTATTGCCGAAAAAGCGGATCTTGCGTATTTTAACCCGCAGGTTTTCATCGATCGTCACCGTAACCTTCGCGGTGTTCTTCTCTTTGTCGATATCGATCTTATAGGTTGCTTTAACGAGCTGATAACCGCGCTTCTTAAAGAACGTCTTCAGGTTTTCCATATCGGCATTAAGCTTGATCTCGTCAAGCATGTCGTTTTCGACCGACTTGATCTCTTTTTTGAGCCGGTCGGAACGGACCGTTTTATTGCCGATAAAGGTGACCTGGCTGATCAGCGGTTTTTCAACGACGACAAAGGTAACGGCAACGCCGGTCTCGTAATCTTCCGCATCGATCGATATGTCAGTAAAAAATCCGAGGCCGAAGAGCCGCTTCAAGTCGGCGTTGAGTAATTCCTGGGAGAACGTATCGCCGGGTTTTGCCTTGATCTTCGAAAGTATCGTCGCTGAGCTGACCGCTTTATTCCCTCTCGTTTTGATGATCGCGATCGTCTTCTGTGCCGGCGCGCTCGCCGCGGTCGGCGCATCCTCAGCGCGCGCAGCCATCCCCGCTGACAGCAGGAAACAAAAACTTACGGCCAGACCAAACGCCAGACCTTTTCTCATTATCGTGATCCTCTCTGAATTCGATCCCTCATATTTTCGCGGCAACTTAATCATTCTGAAAACCACTCGTAGATTTAGCGTCACGCGCGAGATTATCAAACCGCGCGTAATCGGGAATAAACGCAAGTTTAACCGTACCTACCGGGCCGTTCCTCTGTTTGGCGATAATGACTTCAGCGATCCCTTTATTCTCTTCGGTTTCGCCGTAATACTCTTCCCGGAGAAGGAGAACGACAACATCGGCGTCCTGCTCGATCGCTCCCGATTCCCGCAGGTCAGAAAGCTGCGGCCGATGATCGGTGCGCTGCTCGACCGCGCGCGAAAGCTGGCTGATCGCGATCAACGGGACATTAAGTTCCCGCGCCAGCGCCTTCAGCGAACGCGAGATCTCTGAGATCTCCTGCTGGCGGTTCTCGACCCGCTGCGGGCCGCGCATCAGCTGGAGATAATCGACGACGATAAGTTTGACGCCATGCTGTGATTTGAACCGGCGCGCCTTCGCGCGAAGCTCGAGCATCGAGAGCGCCGGCGTGTCGTCGATATAGATCGGCGCTTCGGAGAGCTTGCCCGCGGCATTCGTCAAGCGCGGCCAATCGCTCTGCGAGAGGAACCCGGTACGGACCTTGTGCGCGTTCACTTTCGCGTGAGAGCAGAGTATTCTCTGCGTCAGCTGTTCCTTTGACATTTCAAGACTAAAAAAAACGACCGGTATCTTCTGTACAATACCGATATGCTCGACGATACATGTCGCCAGCGCGCTCTTACCCATCGACGGCCTTCCGGCGACGACGATCAGGTCCGATTCCTGCAGGCCGGCGGTCATAACGTCAAAATCATAGTAACCGCTGGCTAAGCCGGTCACGGATTCTTTGCGCTGATAGAGGGCGTCGATCTTCTCGATCGACGTTTTAATGATCTCCCGGATATGGGTTATCTTCGACTCGAATTTCTTTGAGGATATCTCGAAGATCATCTGTTCGGCGCGATCGAGAACCTCGTCGACTTCGCAGCCGGCCTCGTAACTCTCCTGGACGATCTGCGTCGCTGTCGAGATCAGGTGCCGTAAGATGGCCTTTTCTTTGACGATCTTCGCGTAGTGGAGGATGTTCGCCGATGTCGGGACCGTATTGACCAGCGAGGTGATATACGAAGGGCCGCCGACATTATCGAGACGCCCCGTTTTCTTGAGCTCTTCGATCAGCGTCACCATGTCGACGGCGTGACTTCTGCTGTAGAGGTTGAGGATGGCCGTAAAGATCGTGCGATGAGCGTCGTTATAAAAACTATCCTCGTCTAAGAGCTCAACTGACTGGGAGATCGCGTCTTCCCCCATCAGCATCGACCCTAAGGTCGCGATCTCCGCCTCGTTATTCTGCGGCGGGATCTTCTCGATCATGTCGGCGATACCAGCCATGTTCCCTCTATTCCTTCACGACCCATACTTTGCACTCAACGCTGACCTCGGCATGGAGCTTAACCGGGATCTGGTACACGCCGAGTTTCTTGATCGGTTCATCAAGCTGTATCGTCTTTTTTTCGACGGTAATGCCTTCGGCCTCGAAAGCCTTCTGGATCGTTTCCGCCGTGACCGAGCCGAAAAGCCGCTCATCCTCGATGACCTTGACCGGGATCGTGCAGGAGAAATTGGTCAGGCGCGCGGCGAGCGCGAGCGCGTCCTCTTTTCTCTTCTTGGTCTGGACAGCTTCTTTTTTCTTCTTCTCCTCGACGATCTTCATATTCTGGGGAGTGACGAGTACGGCGATCCCCTTCGGGATCAGGTAGTTCCGCGCAAACCCGTCTTTCACCGTAACGACCTCGCCAAGGAGGCCTATATTGTCAACTTCCTGCGTAAGAATCACTTTCATGCCATACCTTCTTTCTCTTTAAAATGCCGTGCCGCGATCACTCCGCGACAAACGGCAGGAATGCCGCCATCCGGGCGCGCTTGACCGCCTTGGCCACTTTGCGCTGATGCTTGGCGCAGTTACCCGAGATCCTGCTCGATACGATTTTGCCCCGCTCGGTAATGAACTTCTGGAGCCGCGATACGTCCTTGTAGTCAACCATCGGTATCTTCTCGACGCAGAATTTACATTCCTTCTTTTTAAATGGTCCTTTGCGGGGTCCTCTTTTCTTCTTCAGCTTGTCCCGTGAATTCCTGGTAGTGCTCGTCTTTCGCATGATCTCCCCCTTGTAGGTAGTGTAGTTCGTTTAGAACGGGATTTCGTCTTCCGTTACCGGCTTAGCCCCCGATGGAGCTCCGGCCTCCGGAGCGGCGTCCGGCGGGATCTCATCGATCGGCGGCGCTCCCGCGCCCTCATCGCCCGCGCCGGCCTGCGCGCCCTTGGTCCTGCCGAGGAACTGAACGGTATTGGCGACCACTTCTATCGTCGAGCGTTTCTGGCCGCTCTGGTCCTGCCACGCGCGCGACTGGAGCCTGCCCTCGACGAAAACCGGGCTCCCCTTCGAGAGAAATTCCCCGCAGACCTCGGCCAGGCGCGCCCAGACGATGATCCGCACAAAACATGCCTCTTCCTTCTTCTCGCCGGCCTGGCTGGTGAACGCCCTGTTCACGCCGATCGTAAAGGTCGCGACCGCCGTTCCCGAAGGGATATATCTGAGCTCAGGATCGCGCGTCAAGTTCCCGATGAGGAAGACCCTGTTCAAACTCGCCATGGAACGCTCCTTTATTTTTTAATGACCGACAGCTTCAGGATATCTTCGTTAAGCCGGTAGATCTTCTTGACGTCGGTGATCGTCGCCGGATCAAGCTTGAAATCAACCTTAACGAATGACCCTTCCTTGTGCTTTTTTACGATGTACGCGAGGCTCTTCTTCCCCAGGTGTTCAAGGGCGTCAATCGTACCGCCGTTCTTGGTTATCTCCGCACTGATCGCGGCCACCAGCGTCTTTGACGCATCTTCGCTCAGCGCGGCTTTTAAAATGAATATCGCTTCGTAGTCTCTCAAGTCATTCACCTCCGTTTTGCCGTCAGCCGGCGTTACGCCGGCCGTCCGGGGTTCTTTTCGTTGAATCTATTCATGGCATTCTGGATGCCGTCCGTTACCCATACCCCGATAGCGTCAACGCACACATCGAGGGTCTCCCGCACGCGCTTTCGTTCGCCGGACTTAAAATCAGCGAGCACGTATTCCTTTAATTCGACGGCGGCCGGGGAACCGACGCCGATCCGCAGCCGCGCGAAGGAATTATCCGCGAGGCATTCGATGATCGAACTCAACCCGTTATGCCCGCCGGCGCTTCCGTGCGGGCGCAGCCGGATGATCCCGACGTCAAGGTTCACATCGTCGCACACCACGAGCATATCGGCTGGCTTGAACCCGATCCGGTCGACCGCCGCCGTGACCGCTTCCCCCGAATTATTCATGAACGTCTGCGGTTCAAGGATAAACGTCTCAACAGCGTCAACCGTACCCTTCCCAAAGAACGACCGATACCCTTTTTTCTCTATGCTGATCCCGTGCGCTTTCGCGAAAGCCTCAACCGCCAAAAAACCGACGTTATGCCTCGTATTCGCGTACCGCGTACCGGGATTCCCCAGGCCCACCACTAATTTCATCGCGTCACTATATGCAGCAGAGGGGCTCTTATTTCTTCTCTTCTTTCGGCGCGTCTTTCTTCGCCTCTTCCTTACCTTCAGCCGCTCCCTCAGCGCCTTCCTCCGCCTCTTTCTTCTTCCTGATCAATTCCGGCTCGGCAGATGCCTCTTCTCCCGGCAACGCTTCCGCAACCTTCTCGACGAACGGAGGCTTGACGGACATGACGATCAGCATCGGGTCCTGCAGTATCTTAACGCCTTCTCCCGCGATAATATCTTTAATAAAAATGGTGTCGCCGATCTTGAGCTGGGAAACGTCGACTTCGAATTTCCCCGGTATCGCCGTCGGTAAACACTCGACCTCGACTTCACGGATCACGCGTTCAAGGGTACCGCCTTCCTTAACGCCGAGCGGCTCGCCTTTGGGCTCGACCCTGACCTGCACCTTCAGCGTTTCGGTCAGCGATATCTCGTTAAAATCAACATGCAGGATCCTGCCCTTGACCGGCTCGCGCTGGATCTCCTTGATCATGACGGTCTTATCCTTAAAACCCTTCGCGGAAGCCGCGCCGGAGGCGATCTTCAGGTTGATAATGACGTTCGCTCCCGCTTTCGCGCCGATCAACCGGATAAATTCCCGTTCGTTCACCTTAAGGCTCACGTTATCGCCGCCGCCTTTATAGACGACCGCGGGCACAAACCCTGCGGTGCGCAGCTTTTTGACCAGCTGCTTTCCTTTTTCTTCCCGTAGCTGTATTTCCAGATTTACGCGTTCCATTGAATCCTTCCTCTCTTTCCTTGCATCACTTCCACCACCCGCTTTTCACCGAGCTGAACTTTCCCGTTGACGGGCCGACATGTTATATAAAAAGCGAACTGACCGATTCTTCGTTATGGATCCTCTTGATCGCTTCCGCGAGCAAGGGCCCTATCGACAGGACCCTGATCTTCTTGATCTTCTTCTCGGGAGCGAGCGGGATCGTATTTGAGACGCAGAGCTCTTTGAGCGGAGATTTCTTCAGGCGCTCGATCGCCGGACCCGAAAGAATGGCGTGCGTGATCGCGGCATAGACGTCTTTGGCTCCGGCTTTTTTAAGCGCGGCGACAGCTTCGACAAGCGAGCCCGCGGTCGCGACCATATCATCGACGATCACAACGTTCTTATTCTTGATCTCGCCGAGAATATGCATGACCTCCGCCGATTTATCGTCAACACGGCGCTTATCGACGATCGCGAGGGCGGCGTTGAACCGCTTCGCGTACGCGCGCGCCATTTTGATACCGCCGACATCGGGAGAGACGACGACCAGGTTCCTGATCTTCTGCTGTGAAAAATACTCCACAAAAGCCTCGACCGCGAAAAGGTGATCGAGCGGGATATCAAAGAACCCCTGTATCTGACCGGCATGCAGGTCGATGGTCAGTACCCGGTCAGCGCCCGCGGTCGTTATGAGGTTCGCGGTCAATTTCGCCGTGATCGGGACGCGCGGCTGGTCTTTGCGGTCCTGACGGGCGTATCCGTAATAGGGAATGACCGCCGTTATCCTGCGCGCCGACGCCCGCCTGAGGGCATCCATAACGATCAGGAGTTCCATAAAGTGTTCATTGACCGGAGGGCAGGTCGGCTGCACGACGAAGACATCCCTGCCGCGCACATCCTGGTCGATCTTAACGCGGATCTCCCCCTCGCTGAATCTGCCGACCGTCGCCTTGCCCAGCTCGATATCCAGATATTCGCAGATCTCCTGCGCGAGCGCGGGATTTGAATTTCCCGAAAACACCAGTAATTTTCCGTTCTCCATGCCTACTCTCCCCCTCCGCTGTGCGAGCGAATAACGTCTGACTTATTCTGCCGGTTCCCTGACCCGGGCGGGTATCCCCACCACAACGCTGCCCGGCGCTACATTAGTATGTTTTACGATCACGCTGCCGGCGCCGGTGACCGCCCCGCGCCCGATCGATACGGGCGCGACCATGATCGTACCGCTGCCGATCGACGCCCGGTCCCCTATGGTAGTCGTGCTCTTCACTTTACCGTCGTAATTCGCGGTTATCGCGCCGGCACCGATATTGACGTGCCGGCCGATCCGGGCATCGCCCAAATAACACCGGTGCTTGATCACCGATCCGGTACCGACCGTCGATCGGACGATCTCGACGTAATTACCGATCTCGACTTCGTCCTCGATGACCGTATGCGGCCGGATACGGGAGAACGGCCCGATCTTGCACCGCTTCCCTATCTTGACATCACTTTCAATGACCGTAAAAGGATAAATGATCGTATCCTGGTCGATCGTCACATCATTATAGATATGCGTCGTCGACGGGTCGATAATACCGACGCCTTCGCGCATCAGCTTCGTCAGGATGCGGTCTTTCGCGAGCATCTGGGCCTTCGCCAGATCGATCCGCGAATTAACGCCGAGCGCTTCATTGGTATCCTCGGTATGGATCGACTCGATCGTCGCCGCTCGTTTCGACAGATATTCAACGGCATCGGTCAGGTAATATTCCCGTTTCGGCCCTTTGGGCTTGAGCAGCGCCAGCGCCTTAAAGAGCTCGGTCGATTTGAAACAATAGACCCCGACGTTGATCTCCTCGATCATCTTCTCGTAGAGCGAGGCGGTCGCTTCTTCGGCGATCCTGGTAATATCCCGCTTCTCATTCCGCACGATCCGGCCGTACCCGAAGGGGTTCTTCATCGACGTCGTCAGAAGCGTACACGAGGCATTGCTGCTGCGATGCTTTTGAAGAAGCCGTGTCAGCGTTTCCTGGGTCAGGAGCGGCGTATCACCGTACAGGACCAGGACATCACCGCGAAAATCTTTCAGTTCTTTCTGGGCCTGCCGGACCGCGTTGCCGGTCCCGAGGAGTTTCTTCTGAAAAGCGAACGTATACCCTTGAGGGACTTCTATTTTCTGGTCGATCCGGTTCTGATGGTTAATAACGATAACGCCTTCGGTGATGCCGATCGCCCGCATATCGTCAAGAACATACTCGAGCATCGATTTTCCATAGATCTTATGGAGAACCTTCGAGAAGCTCGAATTCATGCGGGTTGACTTCCCCGCCGCCAGTATCACCGCGACTATATCGTTTTTCATAGTTGTATGCAAAACTGCCCAGCCTGGACTCGAACCAGGAACCTCAGCTCCAAAGGCTGGTGTGTTACCAATTACACCACCGGGCAAGGAACGCGTATGCGTACCCCGAATCTTTACAGCTCAAGATCGCCATCCAGAACCCCGCGGTCGTCTCTTGCTGATTTAAATACCGGCTCGCGACTGGCTGCCGCCCTGAATGCCGGCTCACGGCTTTCGGCCGCCCTGAATGCCGGCTCACGCGTGATCGGGATATCCAATTCAGGCGGTGTCGGATTCTTTACTTCAACGTCGTAAGCTTCCAAAACTTTCTTCTGCAGATATTCCCGGCATTCCAAGGTAATGGGATGGGCTATATCGCGATGCTCGGATTCTTTTTGATTGATGTCAGTCACGGGAGCCGGCCTTTTGTCGCTTATCGGTAAATTCACCCCGCAGTTATTGCAGAATTTACTTCTGACCGCGTTCTTAAAACTGCATTTCGGGCAAGGATCTTTCAATTTACGTGAGGGCATAGCTACAAAAAGTCCTTTTTGCCCCTCGATGACTTTAATATTCCGGACAACAAAAGCGTTATCAAAGGTCACCGTTGCGTACGCTTTTAGCTTTTTATCGCTCCCGTTCTTCAAAAAGATCCTGACTTCCGTGATTTCCATATCCCCTGACTCCTTTCATGCCTGACGAGTAAATGTCTTCACCGCAAGAACTTTGCCGATCCGCCACGGGTTGACGCCCTTACATGAGGCGAACGGGCGTTGAGCGCTGAGATATTTCAAAAGCCGGTCTCGTACCGCTATCGCCTCCTCTCGAGTTTTGGTTATACCGAAAACAGTCGAGCCGCTCCCGCTGAGAAGAGCGCCATAGGCTCCCGCGCTCAGCAAGGCTCGTTTTATCGATCCCGGAATACCCGATTCTTTCGTTAAAACAACTTCTTCCAGCTTATTATATAGGCAGGACGCTAAATCCGCAATACTCTTTTTTTCGATATAACGGAGACACATTGTAGCATCAACCAGTTTTGGTGTCAACGTTAAATTCCGGTCGGTGTAGGCTTTTTTAGTGGATATCCCGAACTCAAAAGATACTATTATATGCCAAATACATATATTGCTTTTTATGGGCGTCAGGCACTCACCCTTCCCGGTTCCTATCGCGATACTCTCATGGTAGAGAAAAAAAGGTACATCAGCACCCAACGTGGCGCCGATCGCCAGCAGTTCCTGGCGGGATACCCCCAGTTTGAAGAATCTGTTCAGGCCTGAAAGAACGGCTGCCGCATTGGAGCTGCCCCCTCCCATACCGCCGCCTACCGGTATATTTTTGAGTATATCGATCGTTACGCCCCGGTCATAACCCGTCGCATCGAAGAGCGCCTGAGCGGCCCGGTACGCCAAATTCCCCGCATCCCGCGGCAGACGGGGGTCGCTGGTCGTTATCGTTATCCCCCGGTCGGCGGGCCGTAGTGTAATCCTGTCAAAAAGAGCTATTTTTTCGAATATCGTTTCAATATCATGATACCCGTCGGCTCTTTTGCGCAGGATATTCAGGTATAAATTGACCTTCGCCGGCGATCTCAGGACGAGTTTTTTCATTATATTTCAGGAATTTTTTCCGTCATTGCGAGGAGGCCCTGGTTTATGCTTAAGGTTGCTTCGCCCCTCACTCAGCTCTTTTTAGCCTTAAGAGCTTCTTTGGCCGCCGCCACGATATCGGCCGCGGTCAGGTGAAATGCCTTGAAGAGTTCGCCCGCCTTGCCGGATTCACCGAACCGGTCATGGATACCGACCATCCGTATCGGGACCGGATACCCCTGGCT
>JBAWYO010000032.1:0-13118 GCA_037143495.1 Candidatus Omnitrophota bacterium
TTCAAGCATTGTCTGACCCCCTTTGTATACTTCCGCACCCGTCCTGATCGGCGGATATTATTTCCGGTTCAACCCTTTGAGCTCAGCAAGACGTTTCGCCGCGAGAGCGGCCTCTTCAGCGTCCTCCTTCGCGAGTTTCTCATACACTTTAATGGCCTCATCGATCTTCTTCTCTTTTTCGAACGATTGGGCCGCCTTCAACTGAGCCCTCAGGGCCCAGAATTTCGCGTTCGGATATAAATACGCGACCTTCATAAACTCCAGCACCGCCTCATCGTACTCGCCCTTGCCCTGATACGCTTCGCCGATCTGAAATTGTATCTGCGCGTTAAGTTCCGTCCGCTGGGACGTAAGCCCTCTCCTGAAATACCCGATCGCGCGGTCAAAGAGAAAGTTCTCCATCAGGAGGTTCCCTATTTTGCGATACGCAGTCTTTTCGAAATCGGTGCCGGGAAAACGGTTGATGCATGAATTGAGTACATCATACGCCTCCTGGACCGCGTTCTGACCCTTGAAAATATCGGCAAGCTTCAAGAGCGCGTCCGCGCTCAGATCATTCTTAGGATAGTCGGCGGCTACTCTCTGGAATTGCGCGCGGGCCGCTTCAAGGTCCCCCTCCTCAAAGTAAACCCATCCGAGCCAATACATACTGTCAGCGCATACTTCATTCGTTCCAAAATCGCTCATGATCCGCTGAAAGAGCGCCTTCGCCGCTTTAAAATCACGTTTATGATAATAGTACTCCCCGAGCCAGAGAACAACACGCGGGCTCAGATCGATCTTCGGGTACGTCTCAAGGAATTTTTCAAATTCGGCCACCGCCTGATCTTCGGCCCCTTTACGAAAATAACACCAGCCGACCATGTACCGCGAGCGGCGGATAAGGTCCTCATCCCGGCTCGCGGATGACGCATCCAGGAAGAACCGCATCGCTTCATCGTAACGTCCCAGCGCGTAGAGCGCGTTCGCCGCGTAAAAAGAGACGCTATCGCGCAACGCGTGCTGAGGATACGCCTTCAGGAACGCGCCGAACTCCTGGGACGCTTTCTGATAATCGCCTTGCTGATAATACGCGAGCCCCAGCTTGAACTGCCCCTCCCCCAGCAACGGACTGTTCCTGAAATTCATCCTCAGGCTCTGAAAGGCGAGGATCGCGGTATCGTAACGCTCGAGCGCAAGCAGGATATTGCCGACCTGATATTGCGCGTAATCAGCGTAATGACTATCGGAAAAATCGTTCAATACCGCTTCGTAATCGGCCAAAGCCGCGTCAAAATCTTTTCGCTCAAAATCGATATCGCCCAACGTGCAGAGACTGGCGACTTTAAGCGCGCGATCATGGGTGTTCTCCTTGACCGCGGCAAACTCCGCGCGCGCTTCGTCGTTTTCAGCCGATTCCTTATAGATCCACCCGAGATTATACCGGGCTTCATATTCGGCGTCGGTCCCCTTAAGCCCCTTGATCGACGTCAGGTACCGCGCCCGCGCCTCAGGGACATTCCCCATCGCATAAGCAACCTTCGCCTGCGCAAGCTCTGTCTGAGCGATCAACGCGGGGTCGGTGGTTATCTCGCGGCAGCGCTTAAGCGCGACAGCCGCTTCCTTCGCCATATCGCTCTTAAGGTATGAGAGGCCGAGATGGTAATAGACGGTCGCCAGCCACTTCGGCTGATCGGTTTTTGTCACCGCTTTTTTATAGTAATCAACGGCGCCCCGATAATCGCCCGAGTTATAGGCGATCTCGCCGAGCAGATAGCAGGCCTCCTCGGTCCGCTGGCTTACCGGATAATCCTTCAGGTAGACCTGCAGCATCGGCTTGACCTCTTCGAATTTTCGCGTATCGTAGAAAATCTCGATCAGCTTGAACTGGGCATCCTGGGCAAGCTCGGGAGTCGCCGGCCGTTTCAGGATCGTCCGGAAGAGCTCTTCAGACGCCGGGTACTCTTTCAGATTAAAAAGAGCGCAGCCTTTTGAATATACCGCGTAACTCAAAAGGCTTGACCCGGGGAACGTGTCGATTATTTTCTGGTAAAAAACGACGGCGGAACGATAGTCCCCCATTTTAAAATAGGTCTCTCCCGTCCAGTACGCCGCGTCCGCCGCGAAGACTGAAGCGGTATTTTTAGCCGGGATAGCGGCGAATTCCTTGAGCGCGTCCTCGAATCTCCCCAAGCTCAGATAGGCCTGACCCAGGAGCAGATCTACCTCTTCTTTTTGAGGATAGGCGACCGCAAGCTTTTCAAGTTTCTCTTTCGCGAGATCATAAAACTTATCGTCGTAGGCTTTACGCGCGAACGTCACTTCTTCCTCGAAATTCGGTTGGCTGGCGTATGATAAAGATATAAAGGATGCTATAGCGAGGATTAATAATGTAATAGGGGCGGTTTTATTCATCTTATTATATTAATATTACCATATATATGTGCGAAAGCAAATTTTTTTTGGGGTTTTTTCCTGCAATGACAGGATCCGTGATCTATGAGAGCAATTCTTTAAGGTAGGCGCCGGTGTAGGATTTTTTATTGGCGGCGATCTCTTCGGGAGTGCCTTCGGCGATAATATGCCCTCCCCCTGACCCGCCTTCAGGGCCAAGATCGATAATATGGTCGGCGGTTTTAACGACATCGAGATTATGTTCTATGACCAGGACCGTATTGCCCGCGTCAACAAGCGCGTGCAGGACGCTCAGCAGCTTATCGACATCGGCAAAGTGGAGGCCGGTCGTCGGCTCATCGAGGACATAGAGCGTCTTCCCGGTCGATCGCTTGGAAAGTTCGGTCGCGAGCTTGATCCGCTGCGCTTCACCGCCCGAGAGCGTTGTCGCGGCCTGACCGACCCGCACATACCCGAGCCCGACTTCGAAGAGCGTCAAAAGCTTCGATTTTATCGAAGGGATATTCTGAAAGAGCGTCAACGCCTCCTCGACGCTCATATCGAGCACGTCACTGATCGACTTACCCTTGTACTTGACTTCAAGCGTCGCGTCGTTGAATCGTTTCCCCTTGCAGACCTCGCACTGCACATAGACATCGGAGAGAAAATGCATCTCTATTTTTTTAATCCCGTCGCCGGTGCAGGCTTCGCACCGGCCTCCCTTGACATTAAAACTGAATCTGCCCGGCCGGTACCCGCGCATCTTCGACTCCGGCAATTTCGCGAAAAGATCCCTGATCGGCGAAAAACAGCCGGTATAGGTAGCGGGATTCGAGCGCGGCGTACGACCGATCGGGGACTGGTCGATCACAATGACCTTGTCGATAAGCTCAACGCCTTCGATCCTCTTGTGCCTGCCCGGCTTCTCCTTGGCGCGATAGAATCTGCGCGCGAGCGCCCGATAGAGTATCTCATCAATGAGCGTTGACTTGCCGGATCCCGAAACGCCGGTCACCGCGACAAAAAGCCCCAGCGGTATCCGGACGTCGATATTCTTCAGGTTGTGCTCGGATGCCTGGATGACGCTCAGGTACTTTCCTTTGCGCGGCGCGCGCCGTTTCCCGGGTACCTTGATCGCGAGTTTTCCGTTCATGTACTGTGCCGTCAGGGAGGCTTCGGTCCGCAGGATATCCGCTATCGTCCCTTCCGCGACGACACTGCCGCCGTGTTCGCCGGCGCCGGGCCCGAGGTCGACGATATGGTCCGCGCGGCGTATCGTCATGTCGTCATGCTCGACAACGACCAGCGTATTCCCCAGGTCGCGCAACGCCTCGAGCGTATCAAGGAGTTTCGCGTTATCCCGCTGATGGAGACCGATCGACGGCTCATCGAGCACATAGAGCACGCCGGTCAGGCCTGACCCGATCTGCGTCGCGAGACGTATCCGTTGCGATTCCCCGCCGGAAAGCGTCGCGCTCGACCGGTCAAGCGTCAGATAGTCGAGGCCGACATTGACCATGAACTGCAGGCGCGCGCGTATCTCCTTAAGGACCTGGTGCGCGATCTTCTCCTGGGTAGCGTTCAGCCCCAGCTCGTTAAAGAGATCACACGCCTCCTGGATCGAGAGCGCGCAGATCTCCATAATATTCTTATCTTTGACCGTTACGGCGAGGCTCTCTTTTTTAAGCCGCGCGCCGCGGCACTCGAGACAGGGAAGGATCGACATGTATTTATTGATCTCGATCTTCATATACTCGCTTTCGGTCTCGCGAAAGCGGCGTTCAAGATTCGGTATGACGCCCTCGAACCACCCGCCGGATGCCGTATTTCCATAGAGCACGATCTTTCTGGCTTCGGGGGTCAGATCCTTGAACGGTATTTCCACGTCGAGGTCGAGTTCGCGGGCCACCGACCGCAGGAGACGGCGAAAATAGAGGTACATCCCCTTGCCGCCGCGGCGCCAGGGCTCGATCGCTTCGATGAGCGGCCGGGACGGCTCGGGCACGATCAGCGCGGCGTCGATCTCCACGCGATTCCCCAGGCCGCCGCACTTCGGACACGCGCCGTAGGGGCTGTTGAACGAGAACATCCTCGGTTGAGGCTCCTCGATGCTGATCGAGCAATCGACGCAGGCGTAGAGCTCGCTGAAAAGAAGTTCTTTATCGGAGGTTCCGGAAGCGGCCTTCGGCGATTGGTCAAAGGAGATCCCGACAAGCCCCTTACCCGCTTTCAGCGCGATCTCAACCGAATCGGTCAACCGCTTCTGAGCATCCGCGCCCTCGCCTACCAGGAGGCGGTCTATGACGATCTCGATCGTATGCTTTTTATATTTATGGAGCGCGGGCGGCGCCTCGACTTCGATGATCGAACCGTCAACCCGCGCCCGCACAAAACCTTCTTTTTGAATATCCCGGAAAAGCTCCTTGAATTCGCCTTTCTTCCCCCGCTCCAGCGGCGCCAGCACGACGATCTTGCGCCCCGCGCAGGCCGCCGCGATCTTTCCGACGATCTCCTGTGCGCTCTGACGGGTTACCGGTTTCCCGCAGGCAGGACAATGAACTTTGCCGACACGCGCGAAAAGAAGCCGCAGATAGTCATATATTTCAGTCTGGGTGCCGACCGTCGAGCGCGGGTTTGACGAGGCGTTCCGCTGCTCTATCGATATCGCGGGTGAGAGCCCGTCTATATACTCAACATCGGGTTTCTGCATCTGTTCAAGGAACTGGCGGGCGTAACTCGAAAGGCTCTCGACATAGCGGCGCTGCCCCTCCGCGTAGATCGTATCGAAGGCCAGCGACGACTTGCCGGAACCGCTCAGGCCGGTAACAACGGTTAAGCTGTTGCGCGGTATCCTGACGTCGATATTCTTGAGATTATGTTCCTTAGCACCCTTGACGAAAATAAATTCTTTTTCCATAGGTTTAAATTATAGCACATCCGGTACAGCCCGCCAGTTATTTCTGACCTGTTCACCCCCGTGGATCTGATTTGATGAATCATAAAATTTATTTGACAAATAATATAAACTGCGCTACGATAAGAGCCGGAAGAAGCGATTCGCGAATCGCCCTGCAAACAGAGAAAAGGTAGACGGGTTCCGCCCGCAGGCTTACCCGGGATAAGCGCATACAAAACAACGAGTGAGTCATTGCTGTTTTCATATGACATCACCACAAGGAGGCACACCATGAAAACGATGTTGCTGTATCTGTTCTGTTGCTCGCTGCTCTGCCCCATCGCGGCTCATGCAGGAAACGCCGACGAGCGTTGGGAGTGCATCAGCGCCGGACTCAAAGATCAGGACATTCTCGCGATCGCTCCGGGGCCCGGGACCACGTTCTATGCCTGCTCATCGAAAAGTATCTATCGCACGCGTAATAACGGCTGTACCTGGGAAGAACTAGACTTTAGCGCTGGTCCCGCCGCCCACCTGACCTCGCTGGCATGTACTGCCGTTACCTCCCGCCTCTTCGCGGGAACGGACAACGGACTCTTCAGCAGCGACGATGCCGGAATAACCTGGAAGAAGATTACGGCAGGGATCAAAGAGGGGTTGCGAAACATTTCGGCGATCGAGATCGCCGAGAGCGATCCTTCATTCATCTGCGCCGCTACCGCTGACGGCATTTTGATCAGCGAGGATATAGGAACCACCTGGCGTGCAAGTTTCGGGATTATTTCAGGCGGACCGATTACTTCGGTCACTATAGATCGGCGGGATCGATCAACCATCTATGCCGCGGCCGCAGCGGGCCTCTTCCGTTCTAAAGACCGTGGTAGGGCCTGGGAATGCCTCTATCGCGCGTCTATTTCAGCGACAGACGAAGAAGCTGCCGTCCCGCTCCCTGATCTCGTGATCGAAGAACCGGAAACCAGCTCACCGCGGGTCCCTCGATGCATCGTGACCGACCGCGAGAACGCTCACCATCTTTACCTGGGAACAACTGCGGGCGTGATCGTTTCGTATGATGGCGGAGCCACCTTCAGGCCGGTTAGCAGGGTTGGCATGGGCAGTAAAAGGATCATTTCTCTGCTGGCTCCCATCGGCAAGACGTTATACGCAGCGACTGACCGCGGCGTTTTTAAAACGGTAGAACCGTATCGGCGATGGACGGCCGTTTACCGGGGCCTCGATTCGCGACAGATCAACGCTTTGCGCTATATTCCGGAAACTAACTCGATCGTCGCCGCAACATCACAGGGGATCTTCAGGGTAACGCCCGCGACGGCGAGCGAAGAGCCCCTGCCCTCTGTTGCGGCATCCGACCCGGCATCAGATCACCTCATGTCCCGTTTTATCCATGAACCATCCATCAAAAAGGTGCAGCAACAGGCTATCCGTTATGCCGAAGTTCACCAGGAAAAGATCGCGCAGTGGCGCAGCCTGGCAAAAAGAAGGGCCCTCCTGCCGACCATAAGTGTCGGCGTCAACCGGGATACGAGCAACAAATCAGAACTCTACACCAGCGCGACAACTCATTATTGCATGACAGGACCTGACGATATCTCGACCGGTTGGGATGTGCGGGCAAGCTGGGATCTTGGCAACCTGATCTGGAGCGATGACCAGACCAATATCGATGTCAGAAGCCGCCTGACCGTTCAACTGAGAGACGATATCGTTACTGAGGTTACGCGGCTCTATTTTGAACGGCGACGGCTCCAGATAGACCTGCTCTTGAGCCCGCCGCAGAACCTGCGCAATAAGGTCGAAAAGGAACTGCGACTCGAAGAATTGACGGCCGGGATTGACGCGCTCACGGGCGGATGGTTCGCAAAAGGTCAGCGCTAAAGCACCCCGCCATAAACAAAAAGGCCGGACTCTTAAGAGTCCGGCCTTTCTATTCCCGGCAACTTCTTTATTTTTCTACAACGATCTTCTTCAGGTCGATCCGGCGGATCCTGCGCTCGAACTCCATGAGCTTATCATAGATCAGCGTCGATTGCTTTTCTTTTACCACAAAACCGTGGTTACCCACCTTCGTCCGGTACTGATCTAATTCATGCTGCGCCTTCGTCTTAAGTTGGCGTACCCGCTGGTGGAGCTCGGCTACCGCTTTGCTCCTGGTCTCATTGACACGGTCAACCTCGGTCAGATCGGTGATCTTCCCCTCAAGGATACGCAACTGCTCTTTGATCACGTTCGATTCCTGCGTCATCTGTTCAACCCGCGCCTGCAGATCCTTTTTCTCGCCCTCGGTCCTGCCGAGCAGCTCTTTAAGCTCGCCCATCCTCGCCGTCGCGTCAGTCAGCTCGGCGCTCATCGCCTCTTTTTCCGCGATCAGCTTCTGCTTCTCGATGATCAGCGCGTCTTTTTCATTGACGAGCATCTTCTTCTCTTTTGCGATCATCAGCGTCCGCGCCTGGGACTCGGTCAGCACCTGCTGGACATTCGCGAGCGTTTCTGTCATCACCGCGCGTTGATTGATGAATAAAATTATCTCTCCGACCACCATTGCAACCAGCACAATAATGAGTATTATAGAGACACCTGCTTTTATTTTAGACATTTTTTCCTCGATATTGTAGCTGCCCGGCCGGTTTCCCGGCCCCCTGCGTCCTTGCCTTGCGCATCCTTAAAGTATAATTATAGCACATCCGGAACCATTGTCAATGCAAAGAAAGACGCCGAAAACGCTCCAAAGCAGCTCTCATGACCGTTTCGATACCTGCCAGATCGCCGCTGTCACGTACTTCAAAGATCACGCTCGGTGAACCCCCCAGCGCCATACGGATGACGTTAGCGATCCCGTAAATATAGGTCGCGTCGTCGACGGTGAGGTTCTTTTCGATCGGAAGGCTCCCCAGGGCGCCGCCATAGGTATTGGTCGACATGATCGCCACATTAAAAACGGACGCCGGATGCGACATGACCGCCTCGATGCCGGTATGGGCAGCTCCCGGCAAAGCCAGCAGCGGAGAACTGACGCCGAGGTCGGCCAGCGAAGCGACGATACTCTCCGCAAGGGAACGAATAACCGCGTTATCAGCATCCGCCTCCATGAACGTGGGCGTCATATACGCGAATTCCCGGCTGCGGTCCCGATACATACAGGCGAGATACTCCGCGATGATCGAGGGAACCTCCGCTGCCGGGGAATAGGTGAACGATGACGCGCTGTTAACCGCTACCGAGATCCGCAGGCGCGGGCTCTCGCTGATGATCACCTGCGTGTCAAGCGGTGCGGGTACCCGATCGATGGTCAAGCGCCCCAGAAGACCCGCGAGCGCCGACCGCGCAAAGGCCTCTTCAATATCATCTATTCTGCTGCCGCCGGCCTCTCCGATATCAGCGGTAAAAACACTCCTGGAAACAGACCCGGCCATGATATCAACGAACGCCGCCTCCGGCAGGGAGAGCGCCGCAGCGCCCGCGCCGATCATGAGGACACAATCGCTGAAATATCCGTCACCAAGCTCTCGGCGCGCCGTTTCTTTCCTGTCGAATTCCGCGCGAGAGTGCGCACGCGAAGAAAGCTCTTTGCCCCTGATCGCCTCGGTGACATCGGCGAAGGAGATCCGCACATCGACCTCCCCCTTTTCTTTTTTGCGCCGTACAATATCGAACATGACCGCGGTGATCTCCCGGACAAATTTTACCGCCGGATTTGAGTTGGCATCCTGTTTTGTTAAATACGTAAAATAGATCACGCTATCCTGCACTACGGCACTCGTTCTCGCCAGGACCTTCAGATCACGGCCGCAATCACCGGTGAACCCGACCGTAATGACTATGCAGGGGATCCCCCGCTCGATTAACGCCCGGCTATAGGCGAGCATGCTGGCATGGTCCTTGTGGCTGCTACCGGTCAAAAAGAAGACCAGCTGCTTTTCGCCCGCCGCGAAAAAAACTTTTTCGTACCGGGGGGCGTCGATACGCCAGGCATAACCATCGAGGATATTATCGTTGGTCCCTCCGGCGATATTCTTATTCCCGCCTTCATTGAGCAGCTGGATCAGCTCTTTTGCCGTTGCGCGCAGATCATCATCATAGATCACGGAAAACTTGAACCTGCCGGTTTCGCGGCACCTGACCATGGTCTGCGCGAGCTCAACCGCGACGCTTTTATTGCCGTGAGAATACGCGAGTTCATCATTGGCGGACGTAAGAGCGGCGCCATAGAGCGCAAGCAATCCACGGGCGCGCAGGAGATCGCCGGTGCTCACCGCAAGCGCTATAAAGAGCGGCGCATAGACCATCAGGGTCTTGCGGTTCATCTGCCTGCCGCCGATGTCGCCCCGCGTATCATCAAGGATCAGGATGCGGGCCGACCCGGCCTGTTCGAGCGCGGCGGCTGCTTCCTTGAGCGGCCCCTTGTTCGCGGCGACGATCCGCTGCCGGAAACGCCCGCTGGTCGCCGCAAAAAAATCGAAGGTCTCCTTGGTCGAGCCACTCCTCGACATCTCAAAGACGAGCGTAGTATCGGTCGTAGCGTCTTCGGGGATATTTTTCAGATGCGCGGGATTATTCGCGACGATCCACCTGAAGGGTGCTTCCTCTTTCTGAAAAAACCGGTTAAGAAGAAGCGCAAGCTCATGAGAATACATCTCATTGGCGCCGATGCCGGAAGAGATAAAATACCGTACCTTCCGCAGGTCGATAGTCGCAAGAAATGCTGAGATCCTGTCGATGGTATCGAGCAGGTCGGGCTCATCCTTCCCGGAAACCGGCATACCTAAAAAACGTCCTACATATCGGTCAAGATCATCCCTGAAAACAAAAGGAACTTCGGCTACCGCGCCAGCCATAACCGCGCAATAAGCGCTCAGGCTGTCGTTTTCGTCATCGGCAGGAACCCCTGAAAGCGTATACCCGTCAGGTTCAACCAGAAGATCCAGGCGCACCGGCGCGCCGGCCGCGTTACGCACCGCTGTCGTGCGGCGAATATAATCAGCCGCGATCGTCCTGAAAAAAACGTCACCCTTAAGCACGTCGATAATATCGGCTACCGGCCGTTGCGCCAGCTTCGCGAGTCCTTCCATGAACGGGACGGGGTCAACGGAAGTTTTAAGTATCTGTACCACCCGCTGGTAATCGCGGATGCCCAGCATATCCATGATATATTGGATCTCGACCATAAGCGCGTGAGCGTTTTCTACCATATCCCCCCTTTAATAATTATCACATACTGCGTTCATAGAGCATCCAGCGCGGTAATGCCGGTGAGCAGGGCGTAAAAATATCTTTTTAGCTTGGTCTTTCTCCTGTGGCTTCGCCACAGGAGAAAGTAAAAAGAGATTTTTCCGAGCGCAGGTCTGCCGCTGGAGCAGACCGAAGCGTCCCGGCGAACCGGTTTACCGCGCTGGAACTCGTAACCCTGCGTTGCACAACTAAAAAAAATCCCGGGTCGCGGAATAGTATGAGCCGCATGCCCGGGAGAATATAACGAACCTTAGGTCGGATTTGAATATCGCTTCTTCCGGTAGACGCTCTGGAATATATCGGTTATCTCGGGATCGAACTGGGTCCCGGCATTCTGCGCGATCTCCAGGATCGCCTCTTCGGGGCTTCGCTTGCTCTTATAGCAACGTTCCGAGGTGATCGCGTCGTAGGCGTCAGCGACCGAGATGATCCTGGCCAGCAACGGGATCTCTTTGCCTTTAAGCCGGTCGGGATAGCCGGTGCCGTCGAAGCGCTCCTGGTGCGAACGAACACCGCCGACGATACCGCTCAGGTCACGTATCGGATAGATGATAGCCGCTCCTATGGCGGGATGTTCCCTGATCTTATCGTACTCATCGGTTGTCAGCCGGTCTTTTTTATGGAGGATATTGTCGGGAATACCGATCTTGCCGATATCATGTAATGAAGCGGCGACGTGCAGGCTCTCTTTAAAGAGCCGGAAATCCCCTATCTCGGGGGAGAACTCCATCTCCTCGGCGATCCCCAGGCAATAATCGGTAACCCGCATCGCGTGGCCGTGTGTATAAGGATCGCGGGCATCGATCGCGGTCGCCAGTGCGATCGAGATCCGTATAAAAAGGCCGTGAAAACGGTCGTAGAGCGTCTCGACCTCCCGCACTTTTTCCTGGAGACGCGTGATCAGTTTCGCGTTGCTGACCGCCATCGCCGCGTTGTTGGCGAGCGTCATCAGGAACATGATCTCGTGGCGCGTGAATTCCTGGCCAGATACTTTTTTTCCCAACAGGAGAACGCCAAGCAATTCTTTCTTGAAATAACTCGGGATACAAACCCGCGCGCCCACCATCTCCATCTGCCCCGTGATCGAACGTATCTTCTCCGCCAGCGACGGATCGCGCCCGAGAAGCTCTTCATCCTGAAGCCGCTCATCGAGATAATCGGCGGTCAGTACGCCGCCCTCATCAAGAAGAACGCGGAGGTCTCCCTGGAGAAAAACATTAATGAGAGGATTGCCGACGGTAAACTCGATCCTGTCGACAAGCCCTTTCTTGTGGCGCGCGCCTTCAGAGTTGATCAGGACATACGCTTTCTGCTCTTCTTTATAGAGCAGGACCGCGGCGTGATTAACGCCGATCTGCCGGTCAATCACGCGGTCGATCATCTTGATCAGATGTTCCGGTTTCTTAAATCTGATCATTGAGGCAGAAACGCGTTCGAGGGTATTCTGATAATCGGTGCGGTGGATCGGAGGAATAAAGGTATGCGGGGAGTTGGTGACCTTCTGAAGAAATTCACCTTCAACGGCGGTCCAGTCAAAAAACTGCTCGGGCCTGTTCTCCATGTCCCCTTTTATAGCGGCGCGATCACGCAGCGCCGGCGGCTGCTATTACCCGGAAGAGCTTACGCGCTAACTCGCGCTTGCTGCGAACACTGACAACCTGACCATCGGCACCGATAATCTCTGCGACGTGGGCTGAACCCTGAATATCTTCAAGAAGATTCGCGACAACCGCGTCAGCGCCGGCGTTGCGCATGCCGGCACGGGCTCTGGCGATCAACGCCCGCCGGGAAACGCCGCTTTCCAGCTTGAAAGCGACCAGGAATGCACGCCGCGCTTTCGCGCGTATCATCTCTATCAATTTCGGGGTCCGCCGCAGGGCGATCGTCAATGCCGTCGCGCGGGAACTGATCTTGCCCCGGGTTACCCTGCGCGGCGCATAATCAGAAACCGCCGCCGTATGAATTATTATATCATACTCTTCTTTGGCGAGAAGAGAAAATAATTTTTCGCGCAGGTCATCAAAATATCTGAAGCGGACAACCTTTAGATGCGACAGCGTGCCCAGAACGTCCTGCGGCAATGAAACCGGTCCCAGCAGCAGCGTAACGCGGGCTCCCTCGCTCAGGGCTTGTGCCGCGATAGCGATACCGGTGCTGCCGCTCGAAATATTCGAAATAACGCGTACGCTATCGACCGGAACCCAGGTCGGCCCCGCGGTGATCAGGATTTTTTGAGAGCGGAGATGCCGGCCCATTACGCGGGGGCGGTCAGTTTTTTTATATCTTCGGCGGTCTCAACGTTATGGACGACAAGCGCCGGATCGATCCTCTTAAGTAACCCTTTAAGGACCTTGCCCGGGCCGATCTCAAGGAAGGTGGTGATATTCTGCGAAACAACATATTGGATAGACTCATGCCAGCGCGTAGAACAGCTGACCTGGTCGATAAGGTTCTCAATGATCTGGTCAGGACTCTTCTCGGGAGTCGCGTTGACGTTGGAGATAACGGGGATCTCGGGCTCAAAAAAGGAAACTTTCAGTATTTCCTGCCGCAGGGCCTGTCCCGCTTCACTCATGAGCGACGAATGGAACGCCCCGCTGAC
>JBAWYO010000033.1:0-12973 GCA_037143495.1 Candidatus Omnitrophota bacterium
TCATAGACCGCGGTATCCCCGTGGGGATGGTAGCGGCCAAGGCAATCACCGACGATCCTGGCGCATTTTTTGTAGGCCTTGTTATGTTCGAGATTCAGCTCTTTCATCGCGTAGAGAATTCTCCGATGAACAGGCTTAAGGCCGTCGCGCACATCGGGCAGCGCGCGGCCCACGATAACGCTCATCGCGTAACTGATATACGAATCACGCATCTCATCTTCGATATAGACCGGGACTATCTTTTCGTTACGTGTATACATATCGCGTATCCTTTTCTCCTATATATCCAGATTCCTCACGCTCAACGCGTGCGTTTCTATGAAATTCCGGCGCGGCTCGACCTGATCTCCCATCAGGATGGTGAACATTTCCCCCGCAGCGACCGCGTCCTCGACGGTCACCTTCAGCATGGTCCGCTTCTCCGGGTCCATCGTCGTCTCCCAGAGTTGTTGTGGATTCATTTCACCAAGACCTTTGTACCGCTGGATCGTCATGCCGCGCTTGCCGTTCTCCCGGATGCAATTAAGCACTTCCTGCAGGCTGTCGAGCATATGCTCCTGCTCTTCGAGCGTTATCTTATAGCGTCCGTCTTTTTTATTTTTCTCTTTTTCTTTGGACGCGCGTTTCTTTTTTGCTTTCGCGGCCTCCTCGATCGTCATACCTGATTCGTAGTCGAGCGGGTCGATGCCCATCTTTTCGATCTTCGCGAGAGCTTCCTCGAGGTCCTTCGCTTCATAAAATTCAACGACCTCAAGTTCTTTTTCGGTCTTGCCTTCATCGCTCTTTTCTTTATTGACGTGCTCTCCCAGTTCTTCGTCATCGTAGAAGAACCGGTACCCGTCTCCGATCTTCGCGCGATAGAGCGGCACCTTCCCGGTCTTCGGGTGGCGGGCTTTTAAATACTCGGTGATGCCGACACCTCTGCGCTTGATGACCGTCAGTAATTTTTCGAATTCAACGAGCACGCCCAGAAGGTCTTTGAGCTGTTTTTCGCTGAAGGTATGTTTATCGGAGACGCGGGTCACGCTCATGCCGTCGCTGCCGAGCTCGAGTAACAGGTCGCTCATCTGGGCTTCGGTCTCGATGTACTCCTCGCGCTTACCCCGTTTGATCTTATAGAGCGGCGGCTGCGCTATATAGACGAACCCCTGCTCGACCAGCTTGGGGATCTGGCGGTAAAAGAGCGTCAGGAGAAGTGTCCGGATGTGGGAGCCGTCGACGTCGGCATCGGCCATGAAAACAACTTTATGATACCGCAGTTTTTCGATATTGAATTCTTCGCCGATCCCGGTGCCGAGCGCCGTGATGATCGTGCGGATCTCGTCGTTGCTTAAGATCTTATCGAGGCGCGATTTTTCGACATTCAGGATCTTGCCTTTGATCGGTAGTATCGCCTGGAACTTACGGTCGCGCGCCTGTTTTGCCGAGCCGCCTGCCGAGTCCCCTTCGACGATATAGAGCTCGCAGAGCGACGCGTCGCGTTCGGAGCAATCGGCCAGCTTCCCCGGCAACGACGCCATCTCGAGCGCCCCTTTGCGCCGGGTCAGTTCGCGGGCCTTGCGCGCCGCTTCGCGCGCCCGCGCCGCGAGGACCGCCTTCTCGACGATCTTGTTCGCGACCGGCGGGTTCTCTTCGAGGAACGCGCCGAGCGAATCATTGACGATAGAGTTAACGATGCCTTCGACCTCGGAGTTCCCGAGCTTGCCTTTCGTCTGTCCTTCGAATTGCGGGTTCGGCACCTTGACGCTGATGACCGCAGCGAGCCCTTCCCTGACATCGTCCCCCGAGAGCGCCTGGTCGGCCTCTTTCAGAAGCCCCTTCGTCCGGCAATACTGGTTCAGCACCCGGGTGAGCGCCGATTTAAAACCGCTCAGGTGCGTGCCACCGTCGATCGTATTGATATTATTGGCGAAACTGAAGATCGTCTCGGCGTAGCTGTCATTGTACTGCATCGCGATCTCGGCCTTGATATCATCTTTCTCTTTATCGAAATAGACGACTTTCTTATGCAGCGGATTCTTATTCTTGTTCAGATGCTCAACGAACGAAACGATCCCCCCGCTGAAGTTGAAAATGTTCGCTTTTTCGGAACGCTCGTCCTTAAGATCGATCGTGATCCCTTTATTCAGGAACGCCAGCTCGCGGAGCCGGTTCGCCAGGATATCATAGCTATAATCTATTTTTACGGTGAATATCTCTTTGTCCGCCTTGAAGGTGACCTTCGTGCCGGTCTTCGGGCTCTTGCCGATGACCGTCAACTTTGAAACGGTCTTTCCTTTTTCGTACCGCTGGTGGTGTATCTTCCCGTCACGCTTGACCTCGACCTCGAGCCAGTCGGAGAGCGCGTTGACAACACTGACGCCGACGCCATGCAAACCGCCCGATACCTTATACGCGCGATGGTCGAATTTCCCGCCCGCGTGCAGCATCGTCAGGACGACTTCGACGGCTGGTTTGCCCTGCGTCTTGTGGATATCGACCGGGATGCCCCGGCCATCATCGATAACGGTCACACTGTTATCGGGGTGGATAATGACGGAAATGTACTTCGCGTAGCCGGCGGTCGCTTCGTCGATCGAATTATCCACGACCTCATAGACGAGATGATGAAGGCCGGTCGTCGCCGTATCGCCGATATACATCGACGGGCGCTTCCGGACCGCCTCGACCCCTTCCAGCACCTGGATCGTTTTCGCATCGTACTTCTTGGCGCCTTCGTCCATCTTGCGCGCTTCCTCGGCGTTCTCTTCCTGTTCCTGACGGGTTTCTGTTTTTGGCGCTTTCTTACTCACGGGTATCTCCTATCCTGAACTGTATATCCTGGATCCTGTTTTTAAGCGTCTTTCCCAATTCTTCCAGTATCTGTCGTTTCTTCAGCGTCAACTCATATAAAAGACTTGAGTCCTCAACCGTCACCACGAGCTTACCCTTGCGCAGGGCAACGGGCCTCGACCTCCCCGCGGCAGCCCTTCCGACGGCCTTCTTCCACAACTCCTTGATCTCTTCTTCCCGCAGCTTCGGCGCCTCGCCCCCACCCCCGCTCATCTGGGCGATGACCAACCCGATGATATCCTTCAGCGGCAGCGGTTCGCGCCTCCCGGTTTCAGCCATATCAGCTTATCTGCATCGGCAGAACCACATAAATGTAATTCCCTGCCGCCCTGAAAACCCCTGGTTTTTCGGGGGAGGTCAGCTCAACCTCAATGTCGGGCGTATCCATATTCTTAAGGACATCAACAAGATACGTCGGATTAAAGCCGATCGCCATATCGGGCCCTTTATAATCAGCAGCCATCTCTTCGCGTGATTCCCCTAACTCAGGCGTGATCTTCGAAATAACAAGCTTTCCTTTAAAGAGTTCCAATTTTATCGCTTGGGATTCCTGGTTCGTCAAGATGCTCGCCCGGCGTACCGCCAGCATAAAATCCTCACGATTTACCTTAAGTTTCTCTTTCACCTCTTTAGGGATCACTTGTTCGTAGCGCGGGAATTCTCCCTCAACAAGCCGCGAGACGATCGCGGTCTGCCCCAGATTAAAGAGCGCCTGGTTTTCATGGATAACGATCTTAACGTCGCCGCCCGTGCCGAGCGCCCTTAATAGTTCCGATATCGCTTTTGTCGGCACGATGATGTTTTTTGCCGTTTTTTCGAGTTCTTTGGGGATCTGGACCTGTTGTTCTATGGTGGCGAGCCTCCTCCCATCAGTCCCCACTAATTTCAGCGTCTGCGCTCCCATAGCGAATAGAATTCCATTAAGGACATAGCGCGTCTGGTCGTAGCTCATGGCGAACGCGGTCATGGTTAACATTTTTTTAAGAACCAACTGGGGCATGCAAATACTATCCTGATCTTTAAATTCCGGTAATTTTGGAAATTCTTCTTTTGGCAAGCCGATCAGTTTAAAGAAAAGGTTTTCACACTCAATAGTAACTATGTTATTTTTTTTGGCTGATATAACAATATCTTTGTTTCCGGGTAACTCTTTAATGATATCGAAAAATCTCTTAGCTGGTACCGTAACCGCCCCTTCAAGCTCTACTTTTACCTGTATATCATGAGTAACGCCTATATCGAGATCAGTGGCGGTAAGTTTAAGGGCGCCTTTTTTTGTCTCCATGAGGATATTGGAGAGTATCGGCAAGGTCGATTTTAGTGTTGTGGTGCTGTACACCGTTTGAATCCCATTCAATAAACTCTCTTTACCGCACTGTATTTTCATGCCACGCTCCTTTTACCGCTTACTGCTTTTAAGTTTTTAGTAAAAGAAAATCAGTCGTAGAAGTAATAACACCTGTGGATAACTTAGCAACTACCTTAAAACCATACAAGATAAACTGTTATGCGGTTAATAATTCTTGATCTCGAAGACTAACTTATTCAACAACCCTTGGATAGTCGGATTTGCCTTAGCTTCTTTATGGATCTTGTCGTATGCGTGCAAAACAGTGGTGTGGTCCCTGCCGCCAAACTGATCTCCGATCTCCGGCAACGAATGACTGGTTAATTCCCTGGCTAGATACATCGCTATTTGCCGGGGGTACGCTATAATTTTACTTCTTTTTTTAACACGCATATCGGAAAGGCGGATATCAAAATATTCAGCCACCTTCTTCTGGATCAGTTCGATGGTGACTTTTTTCTCCTCTTCAACGATCATATCTTTCAACACATCTTTTGTCATATCAAGGGTTATGGAAATATTATTTAACTTGGCGTACGCGACGATCCTGATGAGGGCGCCTTCCAGTTCACGGATATTTGATTTGATCTTTTCAGCTATATAATAGAGGACCTCATCCGGCACCTTCACGGTATCGCGCTCAGATTTTTTCTTTAATATCGCTATCCGAGTCTCAAGATCGGGAGGCTGAATATCGGTTACCAGCCCCCATTCAAAACGGGAGACAAGGCGTTCTTCAAGGCCTGGTATGTTTTTGGGGGAACGGTCGCTGGAAAGGACTATTTGCTTGTGGTTTTCATGGAGCGCGTTAAACGTATGAAAAAACTCTTCCTGCGTTGACTCTTTACCGGCTATAAAATGGACATCGTCTATCAACAAGATATCCACAGACCGGTAGATCTGCCTGAATTTGAGGGTAGTCCTATTCTGAATGGCACTTATAAGCTGGTTGGTAAAGCGCTCGCTGGAGAGGTAGAGAATTTTTGCCTGTGGATATCTTTGGGCTACCGCATGGCCTATCGCATGCATGAGATGGGTCTTACCCAGCCCTACGCCGCCATGAATAAAGAGCGGATTATATGATTTTGCCAGCGAATCAACGACCGCCATCGAAACGGCATGGGTAAAGCGGTTATTGGATCCGACAACGAAGCTTTCAAAGCTATATTTAGGGTTTAAATTCAGTTCTTTATAGCGATCGGAATATGAGAGGATCTGGGTAGGGATCTTGACCTTGGCTTCGTTCTCAAGGATGATCTTTTCGGTTAAGGATTCTGTCTCTTCCTGGGTCTCGGACGCCCTGAATTCCAGATGAATGGCGTTATTTCCCGCTTCCCGCACTGAATGCTCGATCGCGTCAAGATAATGTTCAAGGATCCAGTTTTTGAAGAATTGGTTCGGGACTTCGAGGGTCAGCACATTCTCATCCAGCGAGATCGGCGTAATGAACGCGAACCACGTTTGGAATGTTTGGGGGTTTAAAGACGGCTTTATTATTTTAACGGCCTCTTGCCACAGGCCTGAAGCGGTTGCTACGTTATCCACAGGTTATCCACAGGTTTAAGCTATGCTAAAAAAGATACGGATTCAAATAGGTATTCGCATTATAACAAAGAGGCAAATATTTGCAAGAAAAAAATAGGGCTCAGCGGCTTACCACGAAGAACTTCGCGCGAAATGCCCTGTTGATAACTTTGTGTGCCGCGTCACACCCGTTCTTTGATGAAGAGCGGGAGTGAGCCTTCATGCCGGCCGTCGATGGCGAGGTCGATCGCGTAGTCGCCATGCTTCTCAAATTTGATCCCCTGCATATTAAGGATGAGATTTGCCGCGCCGGAGCGCTGTTCATCGGGAAAGCTGATCGTGATCGCGCCGTTGGCGGGGGGAATGACCGCCCGCCCGTCAGCGTTGACGAAACTGACCGCGACCTTATGTTCGCCGCGCTCGATACTGTCGAACCTGATGCGGAGCGCGACCGTGCACTGTGGATAAACCGCCGGCATCGCTGCCAGCCATACCGTATCAAAAACACCAAGCATGTTTAATTTACCGCTCGCGTCGCTTGTCGCCGCGTCACATAACGAGAATATTTCAACACGCATAGCGCCCCCCCGTTGCAAGGATCCATAACTTCTGTTGGTAGAGTGCGGGGGTCATGTCCGCACCGGCTAACGTAGAGCCTAAGGCAGACAGGGCCTGTCCTTGGCTTACCGACATGACAGCCGATCCTTATGGAAAAACCAACTTCTTGGCCACGATGTAAAACTGTTATTTTCAGATGCGCCGGCGGAGCAGGCCCCGCCTGCCTTTTAGGCCCGTATCATAATAAGAAGCATTTTAAAACGCTCAAGAGCTTTCAGCGAATGGGGCCGGCCCGCGGGCATAATAACGAGCTCACCCTTCTTGACCGTATGGGCTTTACCATCGATCGTGATGCTGGCTTCCCCGTCGACGATGTAGACCGTTGCGTCAAAGGGGGCCGTGTGTTCGCTTAACCCCTGCCCCGCATCGAACGCGAAGACCGTCAGCGTGCCGATCCCCTTGTTCAGGATCTCGCGGCTGACGACCGCGCCGGGCTGGTATTCCGCTAGCTTTGACAGATCGAGAGCGCGTCCTTTAAGGTCGTTCGGGTCCGGTGATAGCGTCATATTATTTCCTCGCGCTGCAACGGGATTCGTCGTACCCCTGATGTATCAGAAAATGCTCCATATGGCCGAGGCGCGCTTCAAGCCTCGCTATCGTATACGTTGTAGCGCCGACATACAACGCCAGCGCCGCCATGAGCGCGATAATATATTTTTTGCCAGCTTTCATAATAAAGCCATAGTAGCACGAAACAGATATGTGTTCAACCGGAAAGCGATGTTACCCGAAGGGTTATTTGTCGTACGTGGAATAATAATACGGGGTATGAGCTTTGAATTCCGCGGCGCAGGTATCGACGAGCTTAAAATCGGGGGTAATGCCGAGCGATTTACGCAGCGCGGTGACGGCGTCTTCGGTCGAGCCGGTCAGCTTCGCTATCTGGTTGTCGCTGAAGCCGTACTCTTTCGCGTCGCGCAGGAGTTCCGCGGTCATCGTGCCTTTATGGCCGATAATCTTCTTCTCGAAGGTTATGATCTCTTTAATGTTGTAGAGGAACCAGCGGTCGATCTTGGTGGTTTCATACAGCGATTCAATATCAAGGCCGGCGCGGAAGGCGTCGCCGATATAGAATATCCGCTCGGCGTTCGGCGTTCGCAGCTTCGCCATGATCTTTTCGATGGTCTCCGGGTCGGTAGCTATAACGCGCGGATCTTTAAAGAGCGAACTCTCCAGGCCCGATTTTTTGATCTCCATCGAGCGAAGTCCTTTTTGGAGTGATTCCTTGAATGTCCTGCCGATCGACATCGCCTCCCCGACCGATTTCATCGATACGGTGAGCGTCGGGTCAGCCGCGGGAAACTTTTCAAAGGTAAAGCGCGGTATCTTAACGACGCAATAATCGATCGACGGCTCAAAACAGGCCGGGGTCTCTTTCGTGATATCATTGGGGATCTCATCGAGCGTATAGCCGACCGCGAGCTTCGCCGCGATCTTCGCGATCGGAAAACCCGTCGCTTTCGAGGCGAGCGCGGAACTGCGCGAGACGCGCGGGTTCATCTCGATGACGACCATGCGGCCGTTATCGGGGTTGACCGCGAACTGGATATTCGAGCCGCCGGTCTCGACGCCGATCTCACGGATGCAGGCGATCGAAGCGTCGCGCATGATCTGGTACTCTTTATCGGTCAAGGTCTGGGCGGGCGCGACCGTGATCGAATCGCCCGTGTGGACGCCCATCGGATCGAGGTTCTCTATCGAGCAGATAATAACGACGTTATCTTTTTTGTCCCGCATGACTTCGAGTTCGAATTCTTTCCAGCCGGCAACCGACTCTTCGACCAGGATCTCACTGATCATGCTCGATTCGATCCCTATTTTGGCGAGTTCCTTGAACTCCTCGAGGTTATAGGCAACGCTTCCGCCGGTGCCGCCGAGCGTAAATGACGGCCTGATAATAACCGGGAATCCGATCTTTTCGGCGACCTGGCAGGCTTCTTTAAGATTGTAGGCCTTGTCGCTGCGGGGCAGGTCAAGGCCGATCTTCTGCATCGCTTCCTTGAAGAGGCGCCGGTCTTCGGCTTTTTTGATCGCTTTGATGTCGGCGCCGATCGTCTCGACCTTATATTTTTTGAGAATGCCCTTTTCGGCAAGCATGACGGTGGCGTTCAAGGCGGTCTGGCCGCCCAAGGTCGGCAGGAGCGCGTCGGGGCGCTCCTTGGCGATGATGGCTTCGAGATATTCGGTCGTGATAGGCTCGACATACGTTTCGTCGGCCATTTCGGGATCGGTCATGATCGTCGCGGGGTTCGAATTGACCAGGATGACCTTAAAGCCTTCCTGGCGCAGGACTTTACAAGCCTGTGACCCGGAATAATCGAATTCACACGCTTGGCCGATCACGATCGGGCCGGAGCCGATGATCAATATCTTATGGATGTCGGTGCGCTTAGGCATGGTTATTTATTGTTTTTCATCAACGCGTTAAAATTCTGGAAGAGGTATTGCGCGTCATGCGGTCCCGGCCCCGCTTCCGGGTGGTACTGCACCGAGAATATCGGTAACTTCTTATGGCGCATACCTTCAAGGGTGTTGTCATTTAAGTTAAGGTGCGTTATTTCGATCTCTTTTTTGTTGAGCGAATCGATGTCGACGCAGAATCCGTGGTTCTGGACCGATATCGCGACTTTGCCGGTCTTTAAGTCCTTGACCGGTTGGTTCGCGCCGTGGTGACCGAATTTTAATTTGTAGGTGGTCCCGCCGAACGCGAGCCCTAACATCTGGTGACCGAGGCAGATCCCGAAGATCGGCAGCTTGCCGATGAGCGAGCGCACGGTTTCAACGATATAGGTGAGTACCGCGGGGTCGCCGGGGCCGTTCGACAGGAAGAGGCCGTCAGGTTTAAGGTCGAGGATCTCTTGCGCGGAAGCGGTTGCGGGGACGACCGTAACCTTGCAGTCGTTCTTGGCCAGCTCCCGGAGGATATTGAGTTTCATGCCGCAGTCGATCGCGACAACTTTATATTTGCCTTTGGTGTTCCACTGGTAAGCCTTATCGCAGCAGACCTTTTTGACGAGATCCTGGCCGACGAGCCCCTTGCTGGCGCGAGCCTTCTTAACGAGGCTCGTTTCGTCCGTGTCAGTCGTCGAAAGGACCGCTTTCATCGCGCCCGCTTCACGCAGGTGAAGCGTCAGGGCCCGGGTATCGATACCTTCGATGCCGACAATATTATTTTCGGCCAGGTAATCGCCGAGCGTTTGCTGGCTGCGCCAATTCGAGGCGATCTTGCTGTATTCTTTGACGATAAAACCTTCGACAAAAGGCCGGCGGGATTCGACGTCTTCTTTATTGACGCCGTAATTGCCGATCAACGGATAGGTCATCGTTACCATCTGACCTTTGTACGAAGGATCGGTAAGGATCTCCTGGTAGCCGGTCATGCTGGTATTAAAAACGACTTCGCCGTCGCTCTCGCCCGTGGCGCCGAACGACCGGCCCTTGAACACTTTTCCGTCTTCCAACGCAAGGATGGCTGTCATAAGTTAGGATTACTATACCATGTTTTTCTGATAAGTCAACAGGTACGGGCTACAAAACCGGCAGGGAGGTCTCTCCCATGAGGTGTTTATCGATATTGTGCGCCGCGCGCCGCCCTTCGGCGACGGCCCAGACGATCAGGGACTGTCCCCGGCGCATATCACCCGCGGCAAAGACATCTTTTACCGAGGTTTGATGAGCGTGATCGGTCTTGACATTGCCCCGTCCATCGAGCTCAACGCCGAGTTTCTCGAGAAGGCCGGTTTTTTCGGGATGGACAAACCCCATAGCGAGGACGACCATGTCGGCTTCGATCTCGAAGGCGGACCCGGGAAGCTCTTTCATGAGCGGGCAGCCCTTAGCGTCTTTTGAAAACTCAACGGTGACGCAGGAGAGCCTGGTGACCCGCCCCTTTTCGCCGATAAATTTCTTCGTCAGGACCGACCATTGCCGGCTCCCGCCCTCTTCATGGCTCGAAGTTGTTTTAAGGAGCATCGGATATTTGGGCCACGGATAATCGGGTGTCCTGCATTCGGCCGGTTTCGGCAGCAGTTCGATCTGCACGACGCAGGCGGCGCCCTGGCGGTGCGCGGTACCGATGCAATCGGAACCGGTATCGCCGCCGCCGATGACGACGACACGTTTGCCGGCGGCATCGATGAGCGCCTCGGAGGGTATTTTTATCCCCGCGGCCCGGCGATTCGATTGGGTCAGGTAATCCATGGCGAAATAAATGCCCTTCAGGTCCCTGCCTTCAACCGGGAGATCGCGCGGCGCGCGGCTCCCGCCGGCCAGGCAGATCGCGTCAAAATCTTTCTTAAGCTTAGCGATCGGGAGGTCGACCCCCACATTGATGCCGGTCGTGAATTCAATGCCTTCTTTTTTCCAGAGATCGATCCGGCGGTCGAGGACATTCTTTTCAAGCTTGAAGTCGGGGATACCGTAACGCAGAATGCCGCCGATGCGGTCATCCCGCTCGAAAACGGTGACACGATGGCCCGCCCGGTTGAGCTGGGCGGCGCAGGCAAGGCCTGACGGGCCTGAACCGACGACCGCGATGTGTTTGCCGGTACGTGAACGCGGCGGTTGTGGCTGTATCAGACCGGAGGCGAAGGCATGTTCAATAATGCTGAGTTCGTTCTCCTTGATCGTGACGGGGTCGTCGTTAATGCCGAGCACGCAGGAGTATTCGCAGGGAGCGGGGCAGACCCTGCCGGTGATCTCCGGCAGGTTATTGGTCGCGCTCAGGAGTTCGAAGGCCTTTTGCCAGCGACCGTTAAAGACGAGGTCGTTCCACTCCGGAATATAATTACCGACCGGGCAGCCCCAGTGGCAGAACGGGGTGCCGCAATCCATGCACCGGGCCGCCTGTTCGATATAATGTTCATCATTGCAGGGCGTGCAGACATCCTTGTAATCCTTGACGCGTTCGCAGACCGGGCGGTATTCGGCGGTCCTGCGTTTAATTTTGAGAAATCCTTTTATGTCGCCCATAGCGATGTAAAACTCCTTCGGGTCACCAAGTCACCACTCGTGAAAAATTCGCGAGGTCACCAGGTAAAAACTAAAGAATATACCAGTTATCTCTTTTTCTTTTACTGGTGACTGGTGTCTGGTGTCTGGTGACTCACCAGTTTTTCACCAATCTATCCGTCTGATTCTTCCGAGGCTTCCGCCGCGGCTTTTTCCTGCTCGGCAAGGATGCGCTTATATTCCAGTGGCAGGATCTTGACGAATTGCCGGGCCGCTGTCGTAAAATCATCGGTGAGTTTTTTCGCCAGCGGGCTCTGCGTACAGCGGTAATGATTAACGAGCAGATTCTTGATCGTTTCAAGATCGTTCTTGGTCAGGGGCGACAGTTCTATCATATCCATGTTGAGCCGGCTCTTGATCGTATCGCCGGGAGTGTGTATATAAGCGATGCCGCCCGACATCCCCGCGCCGAAATTTCTGCCGATGGGCCCCAGCACCACGATGCGGCCGCCGGTCATATATTCGCAGCCGTGGTCGCCGAGCCCCTCAACGACCGCGTTCAATCCGGAATTGCGAATGCAGAAACGTTCACCGGCGACGCCGCGGATATATGCCTCGCCCTGAATCGCCCCGTAAAAGGTCGTGTTGCCGATAATGATGTTCTCCTCGGGACGGTAGACGCTCTTTTTGTCGGGATAGATGATGATCCTGCCGCCGGAGATGCCTTTGCCGACGTAATCGTTGGCCATGCCCTCAAGTTCGAATGTGATCCCCTTGGCGAGGAACGCGCCGAACGATTGCCCCGCGACGCCCTTAAATTTGGCGCGGATCGTATTCTCGGGAAGCCCGTTCTCGCCGTAGACGCGGCAGACCTCGCCGCTCAACATCGCGCCCGTCGTGCGGTTCGTGTTGCGGATCGCAAGGTCGATCTTGACCGGCATCGCTTTTTCAAGCGCCGGGCGGGCGAGGTCGATCAGTTCGAGATCAAGGATCTTATCGATATTGTGGTTCTGTCTCGTCGTGCAGTGTGTATCGGACCCCGGGGTCGCGGGCGGCTTATAGAGGATCTTTGAAAAATCGATCCCCTGCGCTTTCCAAGGGAGGATCTCGGTATTCGTTTCAAGAAGCTCAACCCGGCCGATCATATCATCGATATGCCGGATGCCGAGGGAGGCCATGATCTCGCGCAGTTCCTGCGCGACAAAACGGAAATAATTAACAAGATATTCAGGGCGGCCGCTGAAGCGTGGCTGGAGGATGTCGTCCTGGGTCGCGACGCCGACCGAGCAGTTGTTCAGGTGGCAATGGCGCAGCATGACGCAACCGCTCACGATCAGGGCGGCGGTGCAGAAGCCATACTCCTCGGCCCCGAGCAGCGCCGCGATCGCGACATCCCTGCCGGTGCGCATCTGTCCGTCGGTCTGCAGGCGCACGCGGCTGCGCAGGTCGTTTAAAACGAGCGTTTGGTGTGTTTCCGCCAGGCCGAGTTCCCAGGGCAATCCCGCGTGTTTTATCGAGGAGAGCGGGGACGCGCCGGTCCCGCCGTCGCCGCCGGAGATCAGGATCATGTCGGCGTGGCCTTTCGCGACGCCGGCGGCGATGGTGCCGACGCCGACCTCGGAGACCAGCTTGACGCTGATGCGGGCCCGGGGGTTCGCGTTCTTAAGGTCAAAAATAAGCTGCGCGAGGTCTTCGATAGAA